>NZ_LMNJ01000032.1:0-24886 GCF_001423325.1 Methylobacterium sp. Leaf113 | reverse complement strand
GCCAGAACAGGTCCGCCATCGCCGCCTCCGTGCTGCAAACGGCGGCTCTGAATCACAAAACCAGAACTCTCGCAACGTCTTGGTTCGGTTCACACCCTAGTTTGTCTTCGGGTGCTTCGGCACCCGGTTGGCGTTCGCGTGCCGAGGAGCAAGCAATTGTCGACCCAGCCGCATTCCAGTCCGCGTCAGGCTACGGATGGCGGCAGTGCCATATTATGGTAATCGCAGGACCGCAAAGACTAGGCAGGAACAACGGCGCACCCCGAACGACGTCGATCCTGCAGTGACCGAAGCTTTGCGCACCTGCTCCAGGATGCCGGCCAACACATCATGTCCCGTCGCGATGTGGTTGGCATGCTCAAGACCACAGCCCCTGACGTCCACGCGCCGCAAATCCTGACCAGTGCAGCGGCGATCACAGGACCAAGGCGTGCGGTAGAAAGGCGCATCGTCAAAGCAGTTCGGCGTCACAGATAGATCAGACGCACCCTGAATTCTGGCTGGCTAAACCAAAAGCACCACTACGAGTCACGCCTTGCGAACGGTGGGTGTTCGTGAAGACCGATGGCGTCAATTTGCACGATCGGTCGTCCTCCAGACCCCCTAGGCAATCGCATGAGGCAGTCTCAAATGAATGCGGATCGCGTTGGTCGCAGCGCCTGGAAGGTCCCGCTCCGCTCGCTCTTGATTTTGATGCTGGCGACGTTTGTGACTCCAGCCCTCGCCTTGGACCCGCAAGACACATTGCGTGACTGGAATGCAGCCTCAAGCGCGGACCGAAACCGCCTTTTGAAGCAGTTGGAGAAAGCCGATGGAGGTGCTTCTCGCAAGGATGTGGTGTCCTGCCTGGATGACGCGGCAGGAATGGCACCCCATGCCGATCTGCGCGTCGCGGACGTGTTCATGGCCTGCGCGAAGCAATCTTCGGAGAAGTCGATCTAAGACTCCAGTCATCCCTGCGGCTCGCTTTCGCAATACCGGAGCTTTCCTGCTCCGCTAGAAACCGAAACGGTGGAAGCAAGGAAAATTGGAAGCGTTCTTTGAATTTATGCAAAACTATTAAGGTTCGGTCACGATGCTCTTGCAAGCGGCTATTCTTTTGACGGCCCTCCTGTTTGGCGGCATGATTCTGTACTCATTCGGGTTTGCCTCCTTCCTGTTCAGCGCTCTACCTGCCGACGCGGCGGGTCCACTCCTGCGCCGCGCCTTCCCCCATTTCTACATCTTCGTCATTGGGTGCGCTCTCTGTGGCGCCGCGCTGACAGCCGCCATCGACGTGACCTCTACCGTCATCTTAGGACTCATCGCCGTCACGGCACTGCTCGCGCGCCAGATTCTCATGCCGGCTATCAATGTGGCGACCGACACGGGCAATCGCACGCGTTTCGGCATCCTCCATACCGGATCCGTCCTTGTCACCCTGGCCCACATTTTCGGGTCGTCGGCCGTGATCCTGAGACTTTCTGCCTAGATGTCCGATCCAGGGTCTGAGGGTACGCGCGTCACGTCGGAGTGGAGAGACGCATCGACGTGACGCGCGCACCCGCCCGAAAGTGAGCACCGCCGCATGCTTTCATCCCGACGAGGCTGGATGACACTTTAAAGAAGAGCGTCAGTACCTGTGAGCGGCGTGACTGCTGTTTTATAGAAAAATTGCCTTCCGAGGTGATCGCGCGCACCTGGAATATCTGATTGGACAAATCGATGCAGACGACGTGGATCTGATACATGTACGGTTCTTTTGCGTTAGAAAACTGATCCAGAATCAAGACCCAGATCAGCGCTGCCGTAAGCAGGGTCGTTCCACACCATCATACTTCAGGGAGGCCCGCCTTTCAGGAGGTAGACCACTTCAGTAGCGCCCCTCATCTCGATCATGGAGCAGCTTCTCGATCGTTTCCGTGCCTTGCGCTTGTGCCTTTACCTCAGATGGCCGTGGACGATCGGATCGCATGACGAGCTTGCCATGCTTGCGGATAGCTAACTGCCAAGTTCCCTCGGCTCGCGAATTCGGCGTGACCTTAAGGGTGTACGGGGAGGTACTAGTCTTATCGCTCATGAGGCAAATATGCCAGCGCCCTTGCCACGCGTCATACGTTCCCGAATGCCGGGGTTCGTCAATGACACGCCCCGGACCTTGCAGGCGTGAAGCGCTGCTTGCGGAACCAGCGTGGCAGGGCCTAAGGCTGCATCCGTCGCGTAAACGCCTTCAAAGATCACTCAAAGGCGGGCTCATGAAGGCGATAGTTCAAACGAAAACAGCCGGGGTTATCCCCCGGCCATCTTTCTCAATGTTTTTCTAAACTCAGCCAATCAAGCCAGAGCCGAAGGTCCCATCATTCAGGACAGCACGGTTCTCAACGAGGCCGAACTGTAAGAAGTGCTGCATTGGGTTGACACCAGCCTGCGCCACATCCGGGTTGGCCCGGATGTAAGCCGAGGTATCGAAGTCGGTCGACGGATCACGGCCTTCCTTGAAACCGAACCCGTCATAATGCGCCAGGGGGTTGGCACCAGCCTGGGCTACGTCGGTGTAGGCGGCGAGGTAGCCCTTGGTGTCGAAGATCGCGTTCGGATCACGCCCCTCCTTCCAGCCCATGCTGTCGAAGTGCTGACGGGCGAAAGCGAAGGTGTCACCACCCGCCTGTGAGGCCGCAACGGCCACGTCGGTGTTGGCGACAAGGTAGTACTCGGCGTCGAAGCCGCCCTTGATGTCGACCGCGCGTCCGACAGCCGCAAAGGTCGAACGACCTTCCGACTGGCCGAATTCAAGATAGTGGGCCAACGGATTGAAGCCGGCCGCTTGTACATCCGGGTTACGCGCGAGGTAGAACTCGTTGTCGAAGTTGGCGCCCGGATCGCGTCCCTCCTTCCAGCCAGCCTGAGCGTACTGGGTCAGCGGATTAGCGCCAGAGGTGGCAACGTCTGGGTTAGCCGCGAGGTAGCCCTTAGTCGAGAAGTAGGCGTTCGGATCGCGCCCCTCCTTGGCACCAAATTCAGCGTAGTGATCGTCCGCGTCTTTTCCGGAGGCCAGCACGTCCTTGTTGCTCAGCAGATAGAACACATCATCGACGAGGGGGCTGGCATCCGCATTATCAAGGGTGCGGTCGCTGAAGGTGAACTGCTCGACACCTCGGAAAGCATCGGTTCCTTCGGAGCCGGTGATTGTCGTGACTCCGCTCGCGGACAGTCCGACCGTCGCGGTGCTTGAGGCGAAGTTGAAGATCACACGATCGAGGCCAGAGCCACCGTTGATGACGTCGTTGCCAGCGCCGCCGATGAAAGTGTCGTTACCGCCGTTGCCAGCCAGCATGTCGTTGCCAGCGCCGCCGACTAGAAAGTCGTTGGCGGTGCCACCGACGATGATGTCGTCGCCCATGCCGGCGTTGAAGTAGTAAGGCCGGGCTGCCTGCGTGGCGGTCAGGGTGTCGTTACCTGATGTTCCGAGCGAGACGACCTCGAACAAGTCGCCACGCTGGGTTCCTGCAACGAGGTCCCGCACATCGAAGGTGACGCCGGTGCTGCCGGCGAAGGTCGTACCCTCATCGTCGAAGCGGCTCACCAGACCTGTCAGGGTGTCGTTTGCACCCTCCGCTTGCAAACGAACGGCCAAGCCGCCGTCCTGATTGAGCATGTCATTGCTGTCGTTGGCGTTGCCATTGCCAACTTGAGCGGAGGTGAAACTCAGACGGATCTGACCGGGCGTGCTAAGAGAAATGTTAGCGACATCCGAACCAGCGCCAAGATCGACGGTGTCGGCTTCGTCCGTGGATGCGTTGAGAAAGACCGTGTCGTTGCCTGCTCCCCCCGTGATCCGGTCGTTGCCAAGGCCGCCATTGATGGCGTCGTTACCCGCACCGCCGGCCAGGATGTCGTCGCCGCCACGACCGTCGATAATGTCGTTGCCAGCTAGCCCATCCAGTGTGTCACCGACATCGCTGCCGACGAGGTTGTCGGCGCCCGTGGTGGTTCCGGTGGCGTTGAGGCGGCTCTGCGCCAGCAGGAAGTCGCCGAGTTCGGCCTCATCCGTGAAGGCACGTCCAAGGCCAATCTGCTGGCCCGCCGCGTTGGTAGCGACATCGCGCTGATCGGCAAGCTGAGGAAGAAGGGTCGAGCCTGCACCTGCTGCGTAGAGCGGGATGATCTGGTTCGAGTGGTTGGTGGAGAAGAACAAGCCTTCTGGCAGTCCGTCGCCATTCCGGTCCGGCTGCACCGGCTGATAGGGGATGGTCGCGCCCTCGGGTCCGAACAGCAAGTGATCGTGGTCGGCCGTAACGATGAGAAGCGTGTCTTCAAGGGTTGCACGGCTGGTGGGCGAGTTGATGTAGTCAACGACACTCTTCACCGCGTTGTTGAAGTCGATGTACTCCTCGACCATACGGCCCAGGTTGTTCGCGTGCATGGCCCGGTCGACCGCACCACCCTCAATCATGAGATAGAGGCCATCGGGATCGGTGTTCAGCCTGTTCAAAGCCGCCAGCGACAACTCGGACAGGGTCGGCGAGCTTTCGAGCCGGGGAACGCTGAACGGCACCTCAGCCGTGTTGGGGGCGGCAGCGCCTGAGCGGTTGAAGTTGCTGGAGGTGAACGCCTGCGTGATCATCGCCAGACGTTCGGTGGTCGGCGTACCAGTCGCCGCAGCCTGGATGGAGGCGCGATCTTGCAGCAGGTTCCAACTTTGCCCGTCCTGAGACTGGAAGCTGTCTGCCTTCAAGGCGTTCCAGAGGTCGGCACCGATCCACGTGTTGTCCGGCGACGTGCGCACGCGCCCGTTGTCATCAAAATCTGGGTTGCCGGTTCCCCCGATGACGTCGAGGGTCCCGGCGCTGAACATCTCCTGGGCGATCTGATTGGCGTTCGATCGCGCGATGTTGTGGGCGCCGCCCGTCGCTGCCGGGGTCGCGTCACTGAACTGAACCGTGGTGACGACGCCTGTGGCCTTGCCGAGTTCCTTTGCCTGCTCTGCGATGGAGAACAAGCGCTCACCGGCGCCATCCACGTCGATAGCGTTGTTGTAGGTCTTGTCACCGGTGGCGATCGAGGTCGCAGTGTTGCCCGAGTCCGGATAAGTGTTGCGGTTGAACTCGTAGCCCGCAAAGGCGCGGGGCTGGCCGTTCGGATCAAGGCCGGAAACGGGGGTGAAGTCATAGATCTTAGCCGGATCGTAGACTACGGCGGGGTTCTGGGCCAAACCTGCCTCGCCGGGGAGAGGTGCTGTCCGGTTGTCGAGCGGGAACACGGATTGCGCTGTGGCCGTGAAGGTCGGACCATCGGCGATCAAAACCTTGCCGGCGGCACCGGCTCGTGCGTCACCCTCTGCAAGGCCCTGTAGGTAGAGCCGCGTGGCCTCCAAGGTGTTGAAGCCGGCGCCATCGGCGATCATGACAACGACGTTCTTGATCGGACCAGCAGTCGAGGCCATGACGTTTCCCAATTCTTGATTGTGTCACAAAATGAATCGGGCGTTTGGTCGCCGAGCCATTCCGATCTCTTCTGAGACCGCTGCAAAGTTGTAGATTTATCTATTTGTTACCTATATCTGACTCTTTGACACTTTGATGAATTACGTACAATTTATTCGGCTAAATTACGAAAAATATTGTCGTTTTTCAAATCAAGGTGGATAAAACGGACCGTCCATCATCCACCCGAGCCGGTCGTAGAGCGGACGCACGGGTCCCGACCCAACGTTGCCATACAAGCTGATCAGCAACATTGCCAAAAGTCGACGCCTGAGCCGTTGTACATCTTGCCTGTAAATGATTCAGAGCAGAAGCTCTGGAGTGACGATAGAATCTCGTCCCGCGCACAAACGATGGCGCCAAGCCTGTTCCCGAGCCGACGCGGGAGCGCCGATGCTGATGGCCTGGATGAACTAATCGTGCTCTGGTACGGAAGCGCTCAACACGCGCTGTAGCTTGAGCGTTAGCACTGTTATTGACTAAAGGAGGGCAATGGCGTGGAGAAGTGCGAAGCTGTGGGACGCCATCGGTCTAAGTCGTTGGGCTATAGTAAGGCGGCACTGTAGGTTCTCCAGGCAGGCAACGAGGCAGCGTGCTCGTCAGCGACGTTCAGGGGAGCCCTTGCCACTCTCCACTCAGGCGTGAACGGGCGTCCTGCCGAGGGGCTCGCCCGTCTGCCGACGGAGGATGTCTGCACAACGTGTCAGCATGCGCGATAGAGGCGAGCGCCACAGGCCAAAGCCGTCATCGCAGAGCGGATCGTTGACCACGGGGCTACCGTCGACACCAAGGAGGACATTGCCGACGTTGGGGTCGAGGCCCTGTGGCGCGACGGCTCGCAAGGCGGCGACATATGTCTCGTAGTTGGGCCACGCGGCACTGAACGCCTCGCGGATGCCATCGAAGCTCGGATGATCGATCCTGGGCTCGTGGGCTGGCCACTCCGCCTTGAACCGGTCGCGGACACCTTGGTCCATCTCGACACCTGGATGATCCGCGATGACGGCGTGGGCATAGGCCAGCCACCAGACATCCCGCACGGGGTCGGTCAGCCGCGATCCAACGGTGATCAGCGAGCCACAGCGGCTGACATGCATGTCGTGAATGCGCGGCGCGTGCGGTCCGTCCGACCCTGCGAAGCCCTTGCGAAGCAGGGCTGCATAGTCGCCGAACCCGTCGGCCTTGCGCGCGAAGCGCACGACGACGTCCGGGTAATCCGAATGGGCATGGACGGTACCATGGTAGCCGAAACCGATCTCGGCCCAACCGGTGGCGATGAGAGCGGCATAGGTGTTGGCCGCTGACAGTTCGACAATGCCCAAGGCGGCAAGCGAGCGACCGGTCGTCTTCTCCCGAGTCTTGAACCCGAACATCGCAGCCACTCCTTCCTGCCGATCAACGATCCGACGCGACGCACACCCGGCAGCAACAGTTTTGCGGCGCCGAGGCGGGACCGGACGGGGATGTCCGGCGACGGTCGAGGTGACCCTGTCGATGTCGGGGGCAGCGTGACGCGTGTGTCACTCCACTGTCATGGGATGACCTGCGGCTCTGGAAATTTCAATCCCTAAAGAAGCGTAAATCGACGGATGGCTGGAGCGAGCCAACACGTCCTGTCAGGCACCGAGCGTCCTACATCCCTGCCAACAGGCTTCGGGCCAACACGCCCTCTGCTTCGCCCAGGCCGAACTCCGCCATCGGACGAACATGCCGACCTGCATGAGAAGGGCCGACCTCAACGTCGTCGAGGATGAGGTAGTAGGTGATGTGATTCCGGTTCGCGTGTTCGGTGATCTCGTCGCCGCGCCCGGACTGCTCGGCGGGAAGCATGGCCCCCGTCTCGGCATCTCGGCTTGTTGGCAGGATGGCCGTCCTCCAGTCCGGGTGAAAGCAGTTCTCAGGTAGGCCAGCCTCGACCAGGGTCGGGCGACAATCGTCGACGCGCCATGTCGACGAGACGACCACCTTGGCGTCGAACTCGCGCACCAGCGCAGCAACGCGAGCAATCTGGTCCGGGTTGAGCCTGTCCTTGCCGGCCTGACGTTGATAGCCGACCGTTGTTACGACCCCGTCTACGTCGAGGTAGATTGTCAGCGGTTCCATCCTTCCAAGCTCGTCCAAATGGCCAACCTCGCCTCGCGTAGCAATCCTGTATCGGTGTCGGACGCCTACAACTCGCCGTTCCAAGGGTCCAGCGTTGACCTGCTCCCCTGATGACGCTGCACGAAAGCCTTGCTGTCGCACACGACTGCCAACCGAATTTGGCACCACATTGAGCGGTCGGTGATTTTGCCCCTCGGATCCCGAGCTCTTCTCAACCACCGTTGGACCCCTCCGAGGCGCAGGACCGCTCGGTCAAAGGTCTGAGCAACCAGGACGATGCCCAAGCATTGTTGGAAGCCCCCGGCCATCCGCATCGCGTCGGTCCGCGGCCTCGCGCATGCGAGCCCCAAGGTACCTCGGCGGAGTGAACCGCACCGGGTTTCCCGGAGGCCATTTGGTTTGGGTCAGGCCGCCAAGGCTTGGACCTCGCCCTGGGCATAGTAGCGCGCTTCGGCCTCGGCGGGCGGGATATTCCCGATCGGTTCGAGCAGGCGGCGGGTGTTGAACCAGTCGACCCATTCGAGGGTGGNGTGGCCGGACCCATGGCGGGAGGCCATTTGGTTTGGGTCAGGCCGCCAAGGCTTGGACCTCGCCCTGGGCATAGTAGCGCGCTTCGGCCTCGGCGGGCGGGATATTCCCGATCGGTTCGAGCAGGCGGCGGGTGTTGAACCAGTCGACCCATTCGAGGGTGGCGAACTCAACGGCCTCGAAAGACCGCCACGGGCCGCGTCGATGGATTACCTCGGCTTTGAACAGGCCGTTGATCGTCTCCGCGAGGGCATTATCGTAGGAGTCGCCAACGCTGCCGACGGACGGCTCGACACCAGCCTGGGCGAGCCGCTCGGTGTAGCGCAGCGCAAGGTATTGCGAGCCCCTGTCGCTATGGTGCACGAGCCCGCCGCCCTGGACGGGACGACGCTCGTGCAGGGCTTGCTCCAAGGCATCCAGCACGAAGGCAGCGTGAGCCGTCCGAGAGACCCGCCAGCCGACGATGCGGCGGGCGAAGACGTCGATCACGAAAGCCACGTAGACGAAGCCAGGCCAGGTCGCCACGTAGGTGAAATCGCTGACCCACAAAGCGTTCGGGCGCGGTGCCTTAAACTGTCGGTTGACCCGGTCGAGCGGGCACAAAGCTGCCGGATCGGGGATCGTCGTCCGGACCGTCTTGCCCCGCACGACACCCTTCAGTCCCATCGCCCGCATCAGTCGCGCCACGGTGCACCGAGCCACCACGATCCCGTCCCGGCCGAGCTGCCGCCAGACCTTGCGCACGCCGTAGACGTGGAAGTTCGCCTCGAACACGCGCCGGATCTCGGCCATCAGCGCCGCGTCGCTCCTGGCCCGTGCCGGCAGCTTGCTGGGATCGGCACGCCGCGCGGCATGGGCATGGTACGTCGACGGGGCGATCGGCAGCACTTTGCAGATCGGCTCGACCCCGTAGGCATCGCGGTGCTCGTCGATGAACGCCTTCATCGTTTGAAAGGGCGGTCGAGCTCCGCCATCGCAAAATACGCGCTGGCCTTCCGGAGGATCTCGTTGGCCTGACGCAGCTCGCGGTTCTCGCGCTCCAGTGCCTTGATCCGCTCGCGTTCGTCCGTGCTCGGGCCGCCCCGCTGTCCCGTGTCCCGCTCGGACTGCCGGATCCAGTTCCGGAGCGTCTCGCCCGAGCAGCCGATCTTGGCCGCGATCGAATTGATCGCCGCCCATTGCGAGGCATGCTCGCTTTGGTGGTCCAGCACCATCCGCACCGCGCGGGCACGGACCTCAGGAGAATACGGTGGGGTTCGCTTCGTCATGGCTCCATCCTCTCAGGAGTTGGAGCCTCCGGGAAACCCGGGGCGGTTCANCGCGCGGGCACGGACCTCAGGAGAATACGGTGGGGTTCGCTTCGTCATGGCTCCATCCTCTCAGGAGTTGGAGCCTCCGGGAAACCCGGGGCGGTTCAGAGAGCCCCGCGTGACAGAACTGACGAAGCTACCTTCCGAGGTCGCCGACCCCAATCGCCTGGACGCGCTCCGGGAGTACAATATCCTCGACACACCGCCTGAAAAGGGGTTCGACGATATCGTCGATCTGGCGCGCCTGACCTGTGCCGCCCCGGTTGCCCTCGTCAGTCTGGTCGCAGGCGATCGGCAATGGTTCAAGGCGAAGTCCGGGTTCACATCCTGCGAGACCCCTCTCAACCAATCGGTCTGCGCACACGTCCTGGGGGAGCCCGACCTCCTGGTCATCCCCGACCTGACGAAGGACCCTCGCACCAGGGAGAACCCTCTAGTTACGGGTGAACCTTACCTGCGCTTCTACGCCGGCGCGCCCTTAGAGGCGGTCGGCGGGGAGCGTCTGGGCAGCCTCTGCGTCATCGACATGGAGCCCCGACTCAATGGGCTTACCGACATCCAGGCGGCGGCTCTGCGGGCGCTAGCCGGGCAGGTCATGTCCCAGATGGAGCTTCGCCGCTCGGTAGCCGAGCGCGAGCGCATCCTCTCGGGCCAGACTGCCCTGATCGACCAGCAGAACGCCCTCATCGCCGCCCAGGCCGCCGTGACGCAGGCGGCCGGGGATCGCGACGTCATCCTTGACGCCCTCGTCGAGGGCGTGATGGCCGCGATCCCCCAGGCCGAGGGCGCGGTGATCGAGCTGCGCGAGGGCGACGACCTTGTCTACCGCTCGGCGCGTGGCGCACTCCACCCCCACGTCGGCCTGCGCGTCCCGATCGATGGAAGCCTTTCCGGCCATTGCCTGACGACCGCTAAGGCGGTGCTGTGCCCCGATCTCCTCGTCGACCCGCGCGTCCGGCGGGATCTCGTGGGAGCGCTCGGCGCGCGGTCTGCCGTCTGCGTGCCTGTCCTGCGCGCGGGCGAGGCCGTCGGCGTCCTGAAGCTGCAGTCGAGTCAGCTCGATGCCTTCACCGGCCTTGATTTGCACGTCGCCACCCTGTTCGCCGGCACCATCCCGGCCGGCTTGGCCGAAGCGGGCGAAGCCGAGGCGCGCCGAGGCATGCGCGCGGGCGAGGCGACGCTGCGTACGGTGATGGAGACGCTGCCCGTCGGTGTCCTCATCGCCGAGGCGCCCTCTGGTCGCATCGTCGGACATAACGCCCGTGCCGTGGCGATCCTCGGCGACTCTGCCGTCGCCGGTCCATCCATTAACGGGCCGGCGCCATGGAACGGCTTCCATGCGGACGGACGCCAGGTCGATCCCGAGGAATGGCCTCTCGACCGCGTGGCGCGCGGCGGCGAGCCACGGGCGGACCTGGAGGTCGAGTACCAGGGTTTCGACGGAACCCGCTCTTGGGTTGGTTTCTCGGCGGCGCAGATGCTCGATGCGGATGGACGGCGTGCCGGGGCCGTCGTCGTCGTGACCGACATCGACGAGCGTAAGCGTGGCGAGCTCCAGCTCGCATCTGCAAAGGAAGCGGCCGAGGAGGCCAACCGAGCCAAGAGCGAGTTCCTCGCTAACATGAGCCACGAACTGCGTACCCCGCTCTCGGCCGTCATCGGCTATTCCGAGATGCTGCAGGAGGAGATGGAGGACGGCGGTCACGAGGCCCTGTTGCCCGACATGCGCAAAATCGAGGCGAACGCCCGCCACCTCCTCGGCCTCATCAATGATGTCCTCGATCTGTCGAAGATCGAGGCAGAGCGGATGGAGACCTACGTCGAGGACTTCGCCGTCGGCACCGTCATCCGCGACGTCACCTCGACAGTGGAGTCCCTTGTTTCCGCAAAGGACAATATCCTGACCCTGGACCTCTCCGACGACCTCGGCGAGGCGCGGTCCGATGTGACCAAGCTGCGTCAATGCCTCATCAACCTCCTGAGCAACGCCGCCAAGTTCACGGAAGGCGGACAGATCACCCTCAGGGCCGCACGAGGCGAACGTGACGGCGTCGATTGGCTGACCTTCCAGGTCAGCGACACCGGCATCGGCATGAGTTCGGACCAGCAGGCGCGGCTGTTCGAGCGCTTCACCCAGGCGGATGCCTCGACCACGCGCAAGTTCGGCGGCACAGGGCTCGGGCTGTCCATCACCCGGGCCTTTGCGTCCATGTTGGGCGGCGACATCGCCGTCGATAGCGAGGAGGGTCGAGGCACCTCCTTCACAATCTCGGTCCCGACGCGCATCGTCGGGTCGAACGAGGAACCGTCCAGGACCGGGAACGTCGACCCGACCGCTCCCGTCGACACTTTGGAACACGGCCTCGTCCTCGTCGTCGACGATGATCCAGCGACGCGCGATCTTCTGACCCGCTTCCTGGAGCGCGACGGGTTCAAGGTTGCCGCCGCGGTCGACGGGCGCGAAGGTCTGGAGGTGGCCCGGGCCCTGAGGCCCCGGGTGATCCTGCTTGACGTGACCATGCCGCAGATGGACGGCTGGTCGGTTCTACGCGCACTCAGGCGGGATACGGAACTCGGCAACACCCCCGTGGTCATGGTTACGGTGCTCGACGAGCAGAACCTGGCCTTTTCCCTCGGTGCCACCGACTACCTGCAGAAGCCGGTGGACTGGCAGGAGCTGCATGGGGTGATGGATCGCTTCCGCCCCCGGGACCAAGAAGGCCCGCTGCTCATCATCGACGACGATGCCGACACGCGCGAACGGATGTCGGCGCGGCTTTCCCGGGACGGCTGGCGGATCGTCACGGCCGAGAATGGCAAAGTCGGGCTGGCGGCGGTCGTTTCGGAGCGGCCCTGCCTCATCCTCCTCGACCTGATGATGCCGGAGATGGATGGCTTCGCTTTCCTCACCATCCTGCGGGCCAAACCGGGATGGAGTTCGATCCCGGTCATCGTGCTCACCGCCAAGGACGTCGATGACGAGGACCGCCGGCGCTTGGGCGGACGAGCCGACAAAGTCCTCAGGAAGGGTCAGGTCGGTCTGGATGACTTGACCACACTGCTGCGTTCGGCGGTCTCGCCGGCGGCCTGATCGTCGGCTGGCCATTCCGCCGACGGCTCGCGGAAGCTTGAGCTCCCCTGCCGGAAGATTGCCCGAAGGCCGCTGCCTTTCGGTGCTACCGAACCCGTGCCCCCATCGGACATCCCATGGCCCATACCGGATACAACCCGCTCCTCGTCGCGCTTTCCATCGTCATCGCGGTGTTCGCATCCTATGCCGCCCTCGACCTCGGGGCCCGCGTCCGGCGTCCTGGCGCAGGTTCGCGGTGGGCCTGGGGCGCCGGCGCGGCCGTGGCGATGGGCGGCGGCATCTGGTCGATGCACTTCGTCGGCATGCTGGCCTTCGAGATAGGCATGACAGCCGCTTACGACCTGGGCCTGACGCTCCTGTCCCTGATGCTCGCGGTGGGCGTCACCGCCGGGGCTTTCGCCTGGGTCGCCAGCAGAGGAACCGGCGCTGGTTCGTTGCTGGTCGCAGGCCCACTCATGGGTATCGGCGTGGCTGCGATGCACTACACCGGCATGGCGGCGATGCGTGTACCGGGCAATCTCGCCTACGACCCCGCCGTGGTGGCGGTATCGGTCGCTATCGCGGTTACCGCCGCGACCGCCGCCCTGTGGCTGACCTTCCGTCGCAACCGGACTTGGCAAAAGCTCGCCGCCGCCTGCGTGATGGGGCTCGCTGTCGCCGGGATGCACTACACCGGGATGGCCGCGGCGACCTTCACCGAGCAGGAGCCAGGCGCCCATGCGGCTCATGTAGCCAACCTTGCGGCGGGGCAACGTGATCTCGCCCTGGCGGTGGCGGGCGTCACCTTCCTCATCCTGTTCCTGGCAATGATCGCGTCCTCGCTCGACCAGCGCGGGGTGCAGCGTCGCCTGCATGTCAGCGAGGCGCGCTTCCGCTCGGCCGTCCAAGCCGTGAACGGATTGATGTGGACCACCGACGCGACCGGACGCTTCGTCGAGGAGCAGGCGGGATGGGCGACCATAACTGGGCAGACGCCCGAGAGGTACATGGGCGCGGGTTGGGCCGAGGCGATCCATCCCGAGGATGTCGCTGCCACGGTCGCGACCTGGACCAAAGCGCTGAGGGACGAGGCCCCCTATACCGTTGAGCATCGCGTGCGCACCGCCGAAGCGGGGTGGCGCCGCTACGTCGCCAGGGCGGTACCGGTGCGCGACGCCGACGGCACTGTGAGGGAGTGGGTCGGCGTCCACGAGGACATTACCGAGCGACACGCGTTCGAGAGCGCGCTTAAGGAGGCTCGCGACGCCGCTGAGGAGCACAGCCGAGCCAAGAGCCGATTCCTCGCCAATATGAGCCATGAGCTCAGAACGCCACTTTCGGCCGTGATCGGCTACTCGGAGATGCTTGAGGAGGAGGCTGAGGAGCTGGGTCAGGAAAGCCTCCTCAAAGATCTCGGCAAGATCAAGTCGAATGCCCAGCACCTCCTCGGGCTGATCAACGACGTGCTCGACCTGTCGAAGGTCGAGGCGGAGAAGATGGAGCTCTATCCCGAGGACATCGATGTCGCCGCCTTCGTGGCGGACGCAGCCGCCACGGTCGAAGCACTCGTGGGTAAGAAGGGGAACGTCCTCGTGCTCGACGTCTCCGACAATGCAGGTCAGGCCCGAACGGATGCGGTGAAGCTGCGCCAGTGCCTGTTCAACCTCCTCTCGAACGCCGCCAAGTTCACCGAGGGTGGTACCATTACCCTGCAGGCCCGACGCGACGCGGGCGCCCGCGGCGACTGGCTCCTGTTCACGGTGCGGGATACCGGTATCGGCATGAACCCCGAGCAGGTCGGGCGCCTGTTCGAGCGCTTCACGCAGGCCGACGAGAGCACCACGCGCAACTACGGCGGGACCGGCCTCGGGCTGGCATTGAGCCGCGCCTTCGCCCAGCTGCTCGGCGGCGACATTTCCGTGACGAGTGTCGAGGGTGAGGGAACGAGCTTCACCATGCGCGTGCCGGCAGCGGCATCGGACCGGCCGGTCGATGTTGGGCTCGAAGCCGTACCGGAGAACGGCGAACGCCTGGATGCCCTAGTGCTTGTCATCGACGATGAGGCGTCGCAGCGTGAGCTGATGACCCGGTTTCTTGAGCGCCAGCGTTTCTCCGTGCGCACGGCTGGAGACGGCCGCACCGGCCTTGACTTGGCCCGGTTCCTCAAGCCCCGTGCCATCCTCCTCGACGTGATGATGCCCGAGATGGATGGCTGGTCGGTGCTCGCCGCTCTGAAGGCAGACCCTGAGACCGTCGGCATCCCGGTGGTCATGGTGAGCTTCGTAGCCGATGCGACGCTCAGTGCCTCGCTCGGAGCCATCGAGGCCGTGCCGAAGCCGGTGGACTGGGCGCGCCTTCGGACGGTCCTGGAGCAGTTCCGGGCGGCGGACGGCGACGTCCTGGTTGTCGACGACGACGCGGACATGCGCCACCGCGTTCGAACAGCGCTGGAACGCAACGGATGGACCGTCCGCGAGGCCGGCGATGGTTGCGAGGCGCTCGATCAGGTCAGGCACGGGGTGCCGCGCCTCGTCCTCCTAGACCTTACCATGCCGGTCATGGATGGGTTCTCCTTCCTCGACCGCCTGAGAGGATTGCCGGGTTGCGCCGATGTGCCTGTGGTGGTCTTGAGCGCCCGGGACGTCACCGCTGAGGAGCGCAATCGACTGTCGAAGGCTGACCGCGTCCTGCGCAAGGGCGACGTCAGTCTCCAAGACATCGCAACTGAGTTGCGCAAGCTCGACAATCAGCAGGCGGATAACGGGGACGAAAGGGCGATTTCCGACACACACGTTCGCTGAGCATAACTAGACAATCGCCAAGCGGACACCCGTCGGATTGAGACCGCTTGGAAGCGGAAGAACCATAATATTCTGGGGTAGTTTGGCCGATGCACCTTTCTGGATCATGCACCGTCTGAGATGGGTGGGGAGCCGACCCTCACCCTTCGCTATCAAGCGCACATTCCGCCTCCGACCCCAGCCGATCGTAGAGACCTTCGCTGCCGCAAGTTCAACGCAGCCATCGCAGAACGCCACTCAAAGTCGGTCAAAGCAGCATTGCGGTCGGGCGGTTGCCAAGCCCGACCGCCGAACGCTCATGTGCGATTGTCGATCTCCGACACACCGCTGTTCCGGTCGGCATAGGCAGCGATGAAGGCGGGTCGAGCCTGCCAGCGCACCCAGAAGGCATCGAGATGCTCGAAGCGCTCATCGAGCGGAGTGGCGTTCACCGGAAACTTGGAGAACGCGATGGCCGTCGCCAACGTGATGTCCGAGAACGTCGGCTGATCTCCGCCCAGCAGCCACGCACGGCCGTCGGAAAGGTGCCGGTCGACTAAGCCGGCATGCGCCAGTGCCACCTTGCGGGAGTGCTCGCCCCAGGCCGGATTGCTGGTTAGTTCGAGCTTCGGGCCCAGACCCTGATGCAAGACATGAAAGGCGGTGACGATGGGATAGAGGATGTGCATCCACACCCGGTTGTCCCACATCTGATCGAGTCCACGCTCGTGCGCCGTCTCGCCCATGATCTTGCGGCCTTCGAACGTGTCGTCGAGGTAGCGGGCGATGGCGGAGGTCTCGCTGAGGTAGGAGCCGTCGGATAGCGCGAGGGTCGGTGTCTCGCCCCAGGCGTTCATCTTCAGGTGCTTCCAACTCCGCTGCTCGCCGACCGGTGACATGTCGTAGACCGTCTCCTCGAAGTGACCAGCGATGCCCTTCTCGTGCATGAAGATCCTCAGGCGCTGCGGGTTCGGGAAGGCCGAAGGTGACGTGAAAAGCTTGAGCTTGTCGGACATCGTCGTCTCGCTTTCCTGGGGCGTTTGCCTGTCTGTCATATGACAGGCTTCAAGCTAGGGCCGAGATCTTGTGTCGTCAATCCCTGTCTGCCATATGACAGGTGGAGGTTGAGAATGGCAGCGACATTGAAGAGAGATGTGCGTGAGGCGATCCTCGTGGCCGCGAGGGAAGCAGCGATGGCCTATGGCTACGGCGGCATCAATTTCCGCGACCTTGCGGAGGCCGTCGGCATCAAGGCCGCCAGCATCAACTACCACTTCGCCAATAAGGCCATCCTCGGCGAGGCTGTCGCGCGCCGCTATTGGGAAGACATCGCCCGCGATCTTGAGACTATTTCAACGGATGCGCAAAGCCCGATGGAAGCGCTGCGGCGATACCCCGGCATTTTTCGCCTCTCTCTGGAGCGCAACAATCGCATGTGCCTCAGCAGCTTCATGGCGACCGAATATGACGCGTTGCCTGAGCAAGTTTTGAAGGAGGTCCAGTCTTTTGCCGACGTTAATACGGCATGGCTGCGCGAGCAGCTCATTGCGGCAAAGCAAGTTGAGCCGAAGGACGGGGAGACGAGAGCACGTGCCATCTATGCTGCTGTGGCCGGAGCTCAGATCATTGCTCGAAGCCGTTCAGACATAGATCTGTTCGACTCGTTGGTCAGGAGCTATCAGGAGACGGGACTCCTGCCGAACTGATCAAAAGTGCGCACGAGGGCAAGGTCCGCTCTCATGCATGTCCGACGTAAGCAGTCAGGCGGAAATCCACCCGATCCTACCGTTGAGCGGATTGGCAGATCTCGACCCTACCACGTCTTAGAGAGGGATCTTGCCTTCGTCCGAAAGCAGACCTTTGCCGCGCAGTTCGATTTACTTCGACGGGACCTATCGTCGATGTCTCGCGCGCTCCTACAGTACCCAGGCATGCTAAGGTCACAGGCCATCTTGGGTAGCTATTAGGCCCATCGGATATGGCCTCGTTTCTGACACGCCGACCTCCACGTCTACGGATATTCTCAAGGCGGCATTCCGCCCCCTCAAACAAGATTCTACGTCAACGTAGATGGCAGGAAGTGGCGTCCCGTGACGTTGGGGGAGATCATGATGAGGATGGCGGACGCCCCTTCGCCAACCCCGGTGCGGTGATGCCCGCAAGCCGGCGGCGGTCGTAACAAGGTCCGGAACCCTGACGCCGCAACGATGGGCCGGGCTGGTTTCAGTGCGGCGGCGTATCTTTGGCCTGCTCGGCGTCCACCAGGGAGAACACCACGGTCTCAAGCGCCACCGACTTCGAAAACGCGCTTCGCGACACACGCCGTCCGACCGCTTGGCACATGAGGTGGATCTCGGGCCCCTTGCCCGCCTCCGACGGGTAGAGGCGGCCCGCCCAGCTCCTGATCCCATGCGGCGGCACCGAGGCCGTCACGAACCCGATGAGGTCACCCTCCGCCGTGCCGACCAGGATGCGGCCACGATGCGGCATCGGCATCTCGGTGGGGCCGGCTTCATATGTGCCGGACACCGCCTCCCCGAATTGCCAGAGTCGGATCTCGGCACCGGTCGCGCTGCGCCACGTCCCCTCGAACATCATACGTCCACACCTGCTCGCTCAGCCGGCGTCGGTCGGCGGCGCTCGATATGTATGCATGGCTATATCGCCAGAGCCAACGCCTCCGACGATGGCGAAAAGTCCCGTCCCGATCCGCGACCGACGTCAGTCATGGGCTCGGGCGAGGTCATGGAACACAAAGTCGATGGGCTCGTCCAGGTCGCGCATCAGCCCGGCTACCGCCTCAGCGTCGTCCAGGTCCACCACCGGAACGCCGGCACGTTCGAAGGGGACGTCACCGGCCGCGCCGACGATCAGCGGATCGCCTGGATAGAGGGCCGGCCGCCCGTTCGCATTGCGAAAAACCTCGATTTTCGGGATGGCCCCGCGCTTGAAGCCCTCGATCACGACGAGGTCGCAGGGGCTCAGCAGTTGGAGCAACTCGGCGAGGGTCGCCTTCGGCTCGTCGCCGAGCTCGTGGAACAGGGCCCAGCGACGACCCGAGGAGACCAACACCTCGCTCGCTTCAGCCCTGCGGTGCTCGCGGGAGTCCTTCCCCGGACGGTCGGTGTCGAAGTCGTGATGGGCGTTCTTAAGGGTCGCCACCTTCAGGCCACGTCCGACGAGAACAGGGATGACCCGTACCAGTAAGGTCGTCTTCCCGGCACCGCTCCATCCGGCAAGCCCTATCACCCGCATCCCGAACATAGCCTGAAGCCCTGCTCCCGAACGCCGCCACCGTGGCGCTCCAACTTCGTTGGTAAGCCGGAGCAATGCTTCCGAGGCTCAACCCCCGCGTCACACCGACGGTTTAAAACCATTGCAAATAAGATATACCACCTGAACTATATCGCGTATCTACGGTCAGCCTAAGGCCAAAAACCCAGGCTACCGACAGAACGGGCACGCCATGCACCGCCTCACCGCTCCCTCGCGAGCCCGACCATGACCGGACATCCCACCTTCGCGGCGACCGGCCGGGCGGATGCGGTCACGAAAGCCTACGTCGATCAAGCGAAGCCGCCGCTTACGCAGGAGCTCGTCGAGCGGGTCCGGAAAGCGTTGGCTGAGACGCTTGATCCCCCGGACGGGACCGGGTCGGAAGGAGACCTGCTTGGTCGTCTCAACGCCGCCCTGGACGCATTCGAGTCGGAACTCCGGTCCATCGTCGGGCCGCGGGTCGCGTCGTTGGATACGGCCACTGGTGCCGTGACGATGGAACACCGCTCTGAAGCCGGCCAGCCGCTCCGGGCATTCGGCGGCCAATAGACTGTACCCTGCCCGCACCCATCACCCGCACGAACACACGGAACCGGATCGCCCATGAGTGAGGCCCCAGGGACAGTCAGGAACTTCTCCCACCCCGGCAAGGGCCGCAACCAGGCCCGCCCGGTGCCGAAGGGCCGCCAGGTCGAGCCGCGCGCCAAGGTCGAGATCGAAAAACTCCTCGGAACGCGCCCCCGCCAACGCGATCTGCTGATCGAGCATCTCCACCTGATCCAGGACACCTACGGGCAGATCGGGGCAGACCACCTCGCGGCACTGGCCGACGAGATGGGCCTCGCCTTCGCCGAGGTGTTCGAGACGGCCACGTTCTACGCCCACTTCGATGTGGTGAAGGAGGGCGACGCCGACATCCCGCGCCTGACCGTCCGTGTCTGCGACAGCATCACCTGCGCGATGTTCGGAGCCGACGAATTGCTGACGACGCTCCAGCGCGAGCTGGCGTCGGACCAGGTCCGCGTCGTGCGCGCCCCGTGCGTCGGGTTGTGCGACCACGCGCCCGCCGTCGAGGTCGGGCATAATTTCCTGCGCAGGGCCGATTTGGCATCCGTGCGAGCCGCGGTAGAAGCCGGCGACACCCATGCCCACCTGACCGACTACATCGATTACGACGCTTACCGGGCGACCGGCGGATACGCGACGCTCGACCGTCTCCGCAGCGGCGAACTCTCCGTCGACGACGTCTTCCAGGTGCTCGACGACGGCGGCTTGCGCGGCCTCGGCGGCGCTGGCTTCCCGACCGGACGCAAGTGGAGGTCGGTCCGCGGCGAGCCTGGCCCGCGGCTGATGGCGGTCAACGGAGACGAGGGCGAGCCCGGCACGTTCAAGGACCAGCTCTACCTCAACACCGATCCTCACCGCTTCCTCGAAGGCATGCTGATCGGCGCCCATGTGGTCGAGGCACCGGACGTCTACATCTACCTGCGCGACGAGTACCCGATCTCGCGTGAGATCCTGACCCGCGAAATCGCACGGATTCCTGCCGGAGGACCAAGCATCCATCTCCGCCGCGGGGCAGGGGCCTACATCTGCGGCGAGGAATCCTCGCTGATCGAGTCGCTCGAAGGCAAGCGCGGGCTCCCGCGGCACAAACCGCCGTTCCCGTTCCAGGTCGGCCTGTTCAATCGCCCGACCCTCATCAACAACATCGAGACGCTTTTTTGGGTTCGCGACCTGATCGAGCGCGGCGCCGGCTGGTGGAAGGGCCACGGCCGCAACGACCGCGTCGGCCTGCGCTCCTATTCGGTGTCGGGGCGCGTGAGGCAGCCGGGCGTGAAGCTGGCACCGGCCGGCCTGACCATCCAGGAACTCATCGACGAGCATTGCGGCGGCATGCTGGAGGGCCACGCCTTTGCGGCCTACCTGCCGGGCGGCGCGTCCGGCGGCATCCTGCCGGCGTCGATGAACGACATTCCGCTCGATTTCGGCACCCTCGAAAAATATGGGTGCTTTATTGGTTCGGCGGCCGTCGTGGTTTTGTCCGACCGGGACGACGTACGCGGGGCCGCCCTGAACCTGATGCGGTTCTTCGAGGACGAGAGTTGCGGGCAATGCACGCCCTGCCGCTCCGGCACCCAGAAGGCGCGCATCATGATGGAGAACGGTGACTGGGACACCGAGCTCCTGGGGGAGCTGGCCCAATGCATGCGCGATGCCTCGATCTGCGGGTTGGGCCAGGCGGCCTCGAACCCCCTCAGCAGCGTTATCCGGTTCTTCCCCGACCTCTTCCCGGCCCCCCGGGCGCTTGCTGCCGAATGACCGTCGCGATCACCCTTTCCAAGCCCAGGCCCGGAGCGGACGCATGAGCAACGCCCCCGAAACGCACGGCGACAAGTCCGCAAAGCACGAGGTCCGGGCCGACGGCGCGCAAGATGCCGGCGGCCCGGCGCAGGGCTCGCCCCCCGAGGCCGGCGGCGCCTACTCTCAAGGGATGAAGTCCGGGGGGCAGGCCGCCCCCGAACCGTCCGGCACGTTCGGCTTAAGGGATGGCCCGGTCACCCCACCGTCGATCGCGTTCGAGTTCGACGGCCAGCAGGTCGAGGCCCGGCCCGGCGAGACGATCTGGGCCGTGGCAAAGCGGATCGGCACCCACATCCCGCACCTTTGCCACAAGCCCGACCCGGGCTACCGCCCGGACGGCAACTGCCGTGCCTGCATGGTCGAGATCGAGGGCGAGCGCGTGCTCGCCGCCTCGTGCAAGCGGACCCCCGCCATCGGGATGAAGGTCAAATCGGCATCCGAGCGGGCCACCAAGGCCCGGGCGATGGTGCTCGAACTACTGGTGGCCGACCAGCCCGAGCGCGAGACCTCACACGATCCGACCTCACACTTCTGGGTGCAGGCCGACTTTCTAGACGTTACCGAAAGCCGCTTCCCGGCGGCCGAGCGCTGGACCGGGGACTTCAGCCACCCGGCGATGAGCGTCAACCTCGACGCCTGCATCCAGTGCAACCTCTGCGTCCGGGCCTGCCGCGAGGTCCAGGTCAACGATGTCATCGGCATGGCCTACCGCTCGGCCGAGGCCAAAATCGTGTTCGACTTCGATGACCCGATGGGTGGTTCGACCTGCGTCGCCTGCGGCGAGTGCGTCCAGGCCTGCCCGACCGGCGCGCTGATGCCGTCCGCCTACCTCGACGCCGAGCACAACACCCGAACGGTCTACCCGGACCGTGAGGTGACGTCGCTGTGCCCCTATTGCGGCGTCGGCTGCCAGGTTTCCTACAAGGTGAAGGACGAGCGGATCGTCTACGCTGAGGGCGTGGATGGGCCGGCGAACCACAACCGGCTCTGTGTGAAGGGTCGCTTCGGATTCGATTACATCCACCACCCGCATCGCCTGACGACGCCGCTGATCCGGCTCGACAACGTCCCGAAGGACGCCAACGATCAGGTGGATCCCGCCAACCCGTGGACGCACTTCCGCGAGGCGACCTGGGAGGAGGCACTCGACCGCGCAGCCGGCGGCCTGACGACCGTTCGCGACACCCACGGGCGCAGGTCCCTCGCCGGCTTCGGCTCGGCCAAGGGCTCGAACGAGGAAGCCTACCTCTTCCAGAAGCTCGTCCGGCTCGGCTTCGGCTCCAACAATGTCGACCACTGTACGCGCCTGTGCCACGCGTCTTCGGTTGCCGCCCTGATGGAAGGCCTGAACTCCGGCGCCGTGACGGCCCCGTTCTCGGCGGCGCTCGACGCCGAGGTCATCATCGTGATCGGCGCCAACCCGACCGTGAACCACCCGGTCGCGGCGACCTTCCTCAAGAACGCCGTGAAGCAGCACGGTGCCAAGCTGATCGTCATGGACCCGCGGCGGCAGACGCTCTCGCGCCACGCCTACAGGCACCTCTCGTTCCGGCCGGGTTCGGACGTCGCGATGCTGAACGCGATGCTCAACGTCATCATCACGGAGCGGCTCTACGACGAGCAGTACATCGCCGGCTACACCGAGAACTTCGAGGCACTGAAGGAGAAGATCGTCGACTTCACGCCGGAGAGGATGGCCCCGGTCTGCGGCATCGACGCCGAGACCCTGCGCGAGGTCGCCCGGCTCTACGCCCGGGCCAAGTCCTCGATCATCTTCTGGGGCATGGGCGTCAGCCAGCACGTCCACGGCACCGACAACGCACGGTGCCTCATCGCGCTCGCCCTCATCACCGGCCAGATCGGACGCCCGGGTACGGGGCTGCACCCGCTCCGGGGCCAGAACAACGTCCAGGGGGCGTCCGACGCCGGCCTGATCCCGATGGTGTATCCAGACTATCAGTCGGTCGAGAAGGTGGAGGTGCGCAAGCTTTTCGAGGAGTTCTGGGGCCAGTCCCTCGATCCGAAGAACGGGTTGACTGTGGTCGAGATCATGCGCGCGATCCACGCGGGCGAGATCAAGGCCATGTTCGTCGAGGGCGAGAATCCGGCGATGTCGGACCCGGACCTCAACCACGCTCGGCACGCGCTGGCGATGCTCGACCACCTCGTCGTACAGGACCTGTTCTTGACCGAGACCGCGTTCCACGCCGACGTGGTGCTGCCGGCCTCGGCCTTCGCCGAGAAGGCCGGCACCTTCACCAACACCGACCGCCGGGTGCAGATCGCTCAGCCTGTGGTGTCGCCGCCGGGCGATGCCCGCCAGGATTGGTGGATTATCCAGGAACTCGCCAACCGGATGGGGCTGGTCTGGAACTACCGCGGGCCGGCCGACATCTTCGCCGAGATGGCCCGGGTGATGCCCTCGTTCAACAACATCACCTGGGAGCGCCTGGAACGTGAGGGGGCGGTGACCTACCCGGTCGACGCGCCCGACAAGCCCGGCAACGAGATCATCTTCTACGCCGGCTTCCCGACCGAGAGCGGCCGGGCCAAGATCGTGCCGGCGGCCATCGTCCCACCCGACGAGGTGCCGGACGCAGAGTTCCCGATGGTACTGTCGACCGGCAGGGTGCTGGAGCACTGGCACACCGGCTCGATGACGCGGCGCGCCGGCGTCCTCGACGCGCTCGAACCGGAGGCGGTGGCCTTCCTGGCGCCGAAGGAACTCTACCGCCTCGGCCTCGAACCGGGCGACACGATGAGGCTGGAGACGCGCCGTGGCGCCGTGCACCTAAAGGTGCGCTCCGACCGTGACGTGCCGGCCGGCATGATCTTCATGCCGTTCTGCTACGCCGAGGCCGCCGCCAACCTCCTGACCAACCCGGCGCTTGATCCGATGGGCAAGATCCCGGAGTTCAAGTTCTGCGCGGCCCGGGCTTCAGCGGTCGATGTCGCGCACATGGCGGCCGAATAGACCTCGGCCGCCCTACGGGGCGGCCGGCCTCATCAGGGTAGCGAGCCGGTCGAGCTCGCCCGCGACAGCCTCGGACGCGAGCCTCTCCATGCGGAGGTAACCATCGAGGACGACGTTTCCCATCGGCGTGAGCTGGGCGCCGCCTCCGGTCCTCCCTCCCTTGCTCGCGGTTACCAGCGGTTCACGGAACGCCTTGTTCAGGGTGTCGATCAGGTACCAAGCGCGCTTGTAGCTCATGCCCATACGGCGGCCAGCGGCGGCGATGGAACCGGTCTCGCGGATGCTTTCCAGTAGGGCGGCCTTGCCCGGACCGAGCAGTGTGTCCACCCCTAGCTCAACCCGTACGGCGATGGTTCGCCGCTCCACCCTGTCCCCGCATGCTTATCATCAACTGACGCAGCGCCTGTCTAACGCCAAGGCAGCCTTCTAGAAAGGCGAACATGACTGCGCTGTTGCCTTCTTGATGAGATGGTCAGCCGTTGCATCGACGCAGACCCTCACGCCCACAAACGTCCGCTTCTTGGGTCAAATCACGTCGAAGCCGACATGCAGCTTTCCTGAAGAGTTTCGGGCGCCGCGAGGCGTACGAAAGTCGTGGAAGAACGAACCCGCGGGATGGCAGGCGCAGAGCTATGGGGATTTTGGGAGACCGTGGTCCCCAGTGAGGGACGGAAGGCGCGTGAGCACCGTCGCCTGGGTGCCTAAGCGCTCCTGGATTGCCCGGTCTCCGGCGTTTGGCGGAGCGTGACAGGGTCGGGCGGCAGTGTTCGAGAAGACCATTCTGGCGTTCGGCACGCAGTGAGGCGTGCCCCGAGGTGCGGTTCCCCGGGTGGTTGGTGGCATCAGGCCATGCCGGGTCATGGCGTACACGCCCGGTTCGGCGCGGGGCGGAATGGCGGGCCGCGCGGCTGGTACCAGCCCGCGAAGGAGCCGACGGTTCTCATGGGACCGCCGCAGCGGGGGCAAGGCGGTCGAACGTCGGTCGCAGCGACTCGGGTGTCCGGTTCAGGGTCGGTGGA
>NZ_LMNJ01000031.1:0-15774 GCF_001423325.1 Methylobacterium sp. Leaf113 | reverse complement strand
GGCGAGGCCCTCTCGCGCGAGAGCTTCGGGCTGATCGCGCGGGCCTTGCGCCCGCGCTTCCTCATCAACGGCTACGGGCCCACCGAGACGGTGATCTCGCCCCTGGCCTGGAAGACCGGCCCGGAGGCCACGGTGGAGGACGCCTACGCGCCGATCGGCCGGGCGGTGGGTCCGCGCCGCGCCCTGATCCTCGACGCGGCCCTGGAGCCGGTGCCGGTGGGGGTGACGGGCGAGCTCTACCTCGGCGGCGCCTGCCTGGCGCGGGGCTACCTCGGCCAGCCGGGTCAGACGGCGGCYCGCTTCCTGCCCGACCCCTACGGGGCGCCCGGGGCCCGGCTCTACCGCACGGGGGACCTCGCCCGCTGGCGGGCGGACGGGACGGTGGCGTATCTCGGGCGGGCGGACGCGCAGGTGAAGCTGCGCGGCTTCCGGATCGAGCTGGGCGAGGTCGAGGCGGCCCTGCTCGCCCAGGAGACGGTGGCGGGGGCGGCCGCCGCCCTGCGGGACGGGCCGGCGGGTCCGCGCCTGGTGGGCTACGTGGTGGCGGCGCCCGGCGCCGCGCCGGCGGAGGGACCCTTGCGCGCGGCCCTGGCGCGGCGTCTGCCGGACTACCTGGTGCCGGGCCGGATCATGGTTCTGGCGGCCCTGCCGCTGACGCCGGGGGGCAAGCTCGACCGAGCGGCCCTGCCGGCGCCCGCCGACCTCCCGGTCGAAGCGGCCCCGGTCCGCCCGCTCACCGAGACCGAAGCTGTGGTCGCGCGCATCTGGGCCGAGGCCCTCGGCCTGCCCGCCCTTCACCCCGATCAGAACGTCTTCGAGGCCGGCGCCCATTCGCTGACGGCCCTACGGGTCCTGACCGCGCTGGGGACGGCCTTCCCCGGACGCGGCCCGACCATCGCCGACCTGTTCAACAACCAGACCGTGGCGACCCTGGCGGCGGCGCTGACCGCCAACGCGGTGGGCAATGCCGAGGTGGTGCAACTGGCGCGGGGCGGGACCCGCCCGATGCTGTACTGCTTCCCCGGCCTGATGGTGAACACACGTGAATATGCGCCCCTGGTCCGCCGGCTCGGGCCGGACCAGCCGGTGACCGGCTTCGTCTGCTACTCCCTGAGCGAGTCCCGCAAGAATGTCGTCTCGGTGGAGGACATCGCCGCCCGCTACGCCGAGACCATCCGAGCCGAATGCGCCGGTCGGCCCTGCACGCTGCTCGGCTGGTCCTGGGGCGGCGTGCTCGCCTACGAGGCCGCGCGGATGCTGGGCTCGGACGTGGACCTGACCTTCGTCGGCATGCTCGATGTCTGCGACATCGACGTGAACTTCGCGGTCGGTGCCCTGCCGCTCCTGGACCCCCGGGAGCGTCGCGCCCGGGAGGCGCAGGTCGCGAGCTGGCTCGAACGCGCGCCCATGCGCGCCGACTGGGAGGACCTGTTCCGGCGCATGGACGAGAGCCTGATGGCGCAGTTCCTCGCCTACGTCGCCGCCACCGGCCCGCTCCCCGCCGACGGACCGGGCCTCGGCAGCAAGGAATTCGAGCTCTGGACCTTCGTGGACAACACGCTGCTTTACCGGGGATACCGGGCCGCGGCCTTCGACGCCCCGATCCGGGTCTGGCTCGCCGGAGAGTCGCTCGCGCGCGGCCTCAACCACGTGGACTGGACCCGCTATTCCCGAAACGTGCTCAGCCGAGACGTCATCCCGGGGGTGACCCATCGGGAGATCGTCGATTCCCCCGCCTTCCACGACAGCTTCGCCGCCCGCCTGAATCCAAGCCCCGCCTGAGGGGGCGTTCAAGCGTAGTCGAAGACCCAGAGGACCGGGCTTGCCGCCAGCGTGAAGCCGAGGCGCTGGTAGAGGCGCTCGACAGGGCCGTCACCGACGCATTGGAGGGACACCGTTCCGGCGCCGGCCTCCGCGGCACAATGGAGGGCGGCCCGTGTCACCGCGGCGCCGAGGCCCCGGCCCTGGTGAGGGGCGCGGGTGCCGACGTTGTAGAGGCCCGCGCGCGATCCGGCGCGATAGAGTGAGGCGCAGGCCACGGGCGTCCCGGCCTCGCTGAGCGTGAGGTGGCGGGTCTCGACGCCCGGCACCGCCCGCGCGGCCGCGAGGACCGGCACGAACACGGCCTGCGCCACGGCATTAGTGGCCGGGTCCGCGTATAGGTCGCCGCAGACCGTGAGGAAGTCCCGCCCAGGAGCGGGATTGGTTTCCACCGTGAGGGCGAGACTGTCCGAGAGGGCCGACCCGGTCGTGGACGATGCCGGCGCGCCGCTGTCCCGGACCATCCAGCGGGTCGGGAAGCGCCCGATGCAGGCCGGTTTCACGTCCGGATCGGGGGAGGCCGCGTCGTCGAGGGCGAGGAGGGCCGGCCGGCGTCCGTGGCGGCGGGCGGTGGCCGCCACCCAACCGAGATCCCCCGTCCCGACGGCGAGGTTGAAGCCCGGCTCCGGCAGGGCGGATCGGATGTAGCACCCACCGCCGGGGGCCGGCTCCACGCCCGCGACGTAGCATCCGGCCTGCATCCGGAGATGGCTATCGAGCAACGTCTGAAAGTCCAATCCGCCCAAACTCATCCGTTCTCCTCCGGCTGTCGCTCCGTTCGGGCGCACGAGGATCCCATAATCTTCAGCCCGCCAAGCGTATCATGAACAGAAAACGCGCGACTGATCTAGAAAAATACGAACTCTTATCTTCTAGAACTCTTCTAATTATAGATATCAACTACAATCAGAAGCTTGAATTCGATCTCGATTTGTCGACATAGCCTCGTTCGTGAAGTCGACGATCGCGGGGGATGCGACGCCGGACGCCCGTCCGGCTCGTCCCGAAGGATCGTCGCGGCCATCGCCACGAGGAGGGCTGTCGATGACACGGACCCCGGTTTCCGCATCCCCGCGGGGCATGCCGCCCGCCGCCGCCACCCTGCTCGCGGCCCTGGTGCGCGAGCAGGCGGCCCTGGTGGAGGTCGCCGCCCGCATCCTGCGCGACCGTGCCACGGCGGAGGACGTGGTGCAGGACGTCGTCCTGAAGCTGTGCGAGGCCTCCGCCTGTCCCGAGGTTGCGGCGCCGGCCGCCTACCTGCGCCGGATGGTCCGCAACGCCGCGGTCGACTGCGCCAGGCGGCACCTGCGCGAGCGCTGCCGCCTGGCGCCGGATGCCGACGCGGAGGCGGTGCCGGCCCCCTGCGCCTGCCCGCTGGCGCATCTGGAGCGCTGCGAGGCCCTGCGGGCCGTGCTGGCCGCCCTGGAGCGGACGCCGGATCGCACCCGCCGGGTCTTCCTGGCCCATCGCATCGACGGCGTGCCGCAGAACGTCCTGGCCCGGGAGGCCGGGATCTCGCCGACGCTGGTGAACTTCATCATCCGCGACGGCACCGCCCTGTGCCGGGCGGCGGCCGCGTGAGCCCGGCTCAGGGCGCGGGCGCCTCGGCCGCGATCACGTCGCGCAACAGAGCCGCGAGGCGCTCCCCCTGCGCGCGGATGAAGAAGTGGCCGCCGGGCCAGATCTGCACCGCGGGCGCGCGCCCGAGCCAGACGCCCCATCCGGGCAGCAGCCCGGGCGGGTTGTCGAGGTCGGCGTCGCCGCCCAGGATCGTGGCCGGGAGCCTGAGGAGCTGCGACGTCGGATCCGGTACATGTTGCGAGGCGAGGCGGTAATCGGCCCGTACCACCGGCAGCACCAGGGCAAGCAGGTCGCGCGCCGCGAACAACTCGGGCGGGGTCCCGCCGAGGCGCCGCATGCGGGCTTCCAGGGCCGCGTCCGTCAGGGCCTCCTCCGCGAGCGGGCCTTCCCCGGTCAGCGGCGCCCGGCGCCCGCTCAGGACGAGGTGACGGGGCGCGCCCCCGGCGGCCGCGAGGGTACGCGCGACCTCGTAGGCGATGAGGGTGCCCAGGGAATGGCCGAATAGCACGAGGGGCTTCTGCGGCATCGCCCGAAGGGCCCCGGCGATCTCGGCCGCGACGGTTGGCAGGTCGGTGGCGAAGGCCTCGCCGAAGCGGGTGCCGCGCCCGGGCAGCTCCGGCACCCGCACCTCGGCGATGTCGGCGAGCGCGCGCTCCAGCGACGCGTAGGCGGTGGCGTTCCCGCCGGCGAAGGGCAGGCAGACGAGGCGCACCGGACCCGCCGGGTTGAGGGGCCCGCGCGGGAAGACGGGACAGGTCTGCGTCATGGGGCGGTCTCGATCAGGTCCGGAGCGGCATCACCTGGGCGTTTCTGCACAGGTTGCGGCAGGTCAGGCAAAGAACAGTCGTCGAATGTGATCGGATAATACATTTCTAAGCTGAATTAGAATAATGTTAAAGCAAGCATTGCGGTTGTCTTGCGGCTGTCCTTCGTCTAGGGCTGGCCGACCTGAGCAGCCACTCGATCGGGGCGCATCGCCCATCCGCACGAACGGGGAGATCATCCTGTGACATTGCTGGCAGCCGAGGCCGAGGTCCACCTTGCCGATGCGGAGCGCCACGTGGCGCATCTCTGCGCGCATTTCGAGGAGCACGACTTCGTCGTCGAGGCGGCGCCCAGCCGGACCCGGATCGCCTTCGACGTCGGCACCGGCATCCTGGAGAGCGACCGGGACCGCCTCACCCTGCGGGCCGAGGCCGATGACACGACCCGGCTCGCCGCCATCAAGTTCATGCTCGCCCAGCACCTGCAGGAGCTGCCGGGCGCGGCGGAGGCCCGCTTGGTCTGGACGGGGGACGGCTGCGCGGACACCACCCTGCCGAGCCTGCGCGAGGTCCGGGTGAGCCGCATCCGGGATCTCACCCCGAACCTGCGCCGCATCACCTTCGCGGGCCAGGATCTCGGTCGCTACGACGCGCCGGACATGCACATTCACCTGCTGATACCGCCCGAGGGCCAGCCGCCGGTCTGGCCGGTGCCGGGCGCCAACGGCATCCCGGTCTGGCCGGAGGGGCCGGCCGCGCCGGCCCTGCGCACCTACACCGTCCGGCGGGTCGACGTGGAGGCCGGCGAGATCACGGTGGACTTCGTCCTGCACGCGGCGCCCGGTCCGGGGGCCGCCTTCGCCGCGCGGGCCCGCCTCGGCGATGTCGTCGGCATACTGGGACCCGGCGGGCGCGGCGTCGCCCCCGCGCAATGGTACCTCCTGGCCGGCGACGACACGGCGCTGCCGGCGATCGGCCGTATCCTCGAGCGCCTGGCGCCCGACGCCACCGGCGTGGCCGTAGTCGAGGTGGACGATGCAGCCGACGAACTGGCCCTGCAGCATCCCGCGGGCCTCGCCCTGCGCTGGTTGCACCGCAAGGGCGCCCCCGCCGGCACCACCCCCCAGCTGGCCGAGGCCGTCCGCGCCATCCCGATCCCGCAGGACCGCAGCGTCTTCGCCTGGGCCGGCACCGAGTTCGAGACCTTCAAGGCCCTGCGCGCCCATTGGCGCAAGACCTGCGGCCTGCCCCGCGACCGGCATCTTGCGGTGGCCTATTGGCGCCGCGGGCACAGCGAGGACGCGGACACGTAAGGGACCTGCGATGGCCGCCTTCGGCTTCCTCGACGTCGCGCCCCTGCGCGCGAGCCCGGGCTTCCGGCTGCTCTACGCGGCGCGGGCCGCCTCCTTCCTGGCCTTCGGGGTGCTCGGCGTCGCCGTCAGCCTGCAGACCTACGCGCTCACGGACTCGTCCCTGCAGGTGGCGCTGCTGAACGCCGCCGTGGCAGGGCCGATGGCCCTGTCGCTGATGCTCGGCGGCTGGCTCGCCGACCGCTTCGACCGGCGCTCCGTGATGGTGTGGTCCCGGACCGCGCACCTGGCCGCGATCCTGATCCTGATGGGCAACGCGGCCGTGGCCGAGCCCGGAATCCTGCCGATCTTCGCCGCCGCCGTGGTGGGTGGGGCGACCTTCGGCTTGGGCATGCCGGCCCTGATGGCCGCGACCCCGGCCCTGGTCGGGCGCGAGCACCTCGCCGGGGCGGCCGCCCTCACCGCCGTGGCGGCCCAGGCCGGCGCCATCGCGGGGCCGTTCCTCGCCGGAGCGATCACGGCGCGGATGGGCCTGGTCGCCTGCTACGGATCGGTGGCGCTGGCCTCGGGCCTGACGCCGATCCTCCTCGCCCGGCTTCCTCGCCTGCCGCCGGCGCGCGTCGTGCCCGGCGGCGACGCGCCGGCGGATCGGACGGGTGGCCTCCGGTTCCTGGCGCGCTCGCCCCTGGTCCTCAGTCTCCTGCTCATCGACCTCGTCGCCCTGGTCTTCGCGGTGCCCTACGTGCTCCTGCCCGAACTCGCCGCCCGCGCCGTCCTGGGCGGCGCCGACAGCCTCGGCCTCCTCTACGCCGCGCCTGCGGTGGGCGCCCTGATCGGCGCCCTCGGCTCCGGCCGTGCCGGGGCGAGCCCCTGGGCGGGGCGCTGGCTGCTCGCCTGCGTGGCGGTCTGGGCCGGAGCCTGCCTCGCCCTCGGCCTCGTCGGCGGGCTCGCCCCGGCCCTCCTCGTCCTCACCATCCTGGGGGCCGCCGCGAGCCTGGCCGGCATCCTGCGCGCGGCCCTGATCCAGCGCGCCACGCCGGACGCGATGCTCGGCCGGATCTCGAGCCTCTGGGTGCTGGAGGAGACCCTCGGCCCGGCGCTCGGCGGCATGCAGATGGGCACCAGCGCGCATCTCGCCTCCGCGCGCCTCGCCCTGGTGACGGGCGGGGGGCTCTGCCTCGCGGCGACGGCCGGTTTCGCGGCCCTCGTTCCCAGCCTCCGGCGCGTGAGCCTCGCGCCCGAGAAGCGCCCCGAGACCGGCCATGCCGGGCTGATTCCGGCCGATGCGCGCTGAGGCCCGTCGCCGGATCGTCCTCGGATGGATCCTCGTCCTTCTCGCCGCGTCGCTGCCGGCGCGGGCGGACCCTGCGGAGCCACGCGTCGCCGCCCTCGACTGGGGTGCGGTGGAACTGCTGCTCGGCCTCGGCGTCGTGCCCGTCGGCGTGACCCAGCCGGAGGGCTACAACCGCACCGTCGTGGCGCCCGCCCTGCCGCCGGGCGCCACCGATCTCGGCCTTATTGTGGAGCCCAACCTCGAGGTCCTGGCCCGGCTGAAGCCCGACCTCATCCTGGGCAACCCCCTCCAAGTGGCGAGCCAGGGCGATTTCCTCCGAAGGATCGCGCCGACCGAGGCGGTCTCGATCTACGCCCAGGCCGGCACGCCCTACGCCCAGGCCCGGGCCGAAACCCGGCGCATCGCCGCGCTGATCGGGCGCGAGGCCGCCGCCGAGGCCCTGGAGACGCGCACCGAGGCGCTGCTGGACACTCTCGCCGCCGTGGCCTGCCCCGGCGATCGGCGACCGGTCTTCCTCGTCTGGATCGTCGATCACCGCAACGTGGTGGTCTACGGGCGCAACAGCCTGTTCCAGACGGTGCTCGACCGGCTCGGCCTCGCCAATGCGTGGACCGGGCCGACCAACGCCTACGGCTTCGCCGTGCTCGGCATCGAGCAACTCGCCGCCGGTCCGCCCGACGCCCGCATCGTCCATATCGGGCCGATCCGATCGGATGCCGCCCGTGCCCTGGCATCGAGCCGGCTCTGGCAGACGCTTCCGGCGGTGCGCGATCACCGGGTCACCGTGCTGCCGCCGGTCTGGTTCTACGGCGGCCTGCCGGCGATCGCGCGCTTTGCCGGGCTGATGGCGGAGCAACAGCGGGAGACCTGTCCGCGTGGCTGAGGCGCGGGCCATCGCGGGCGCCTCCGCGCGTCGCCCCTCCGGCACGGCCCTGCTCATCGGGGCCGTGTGCCTCGCGGCCACGCTCCTCACACTGCGCACCCTCACGGCGGACCTGCCCCTGGCGCGGGCCCTGTCCGCCCTGTGGAACCCGGACTGGACCGACATCCACCAGGTCATCCTGCACGAGAGCCTCGCCCCCCGCCTCGCCACCGCCTTGCTCGCCGGCGCGGCGCTCGCCCTGTCCGGGACCGTGCTGCAGCAGGTCCTGCGCAATCCCCTGGCCTCGCCCTCGACCCTCGGGATCTCGGCCGGCGCGCAGCTCGCCCTGGCGCTCGCCTCGCTGTTCGCCCCCGGCCTGTTCGCGGAAGGGCGCGAGGCGGTGGCGCTCGCAGGCGCCGGCCTCGCGGCCCTCGCGGTCTTCGCCCTCGGCCGCAGCCGGGGCTTCGCGCCTCTCGGGCTGCTGCTGGCCGGGCTCGTGATCGAGCTCACCTGCGGGGCGATTCAGACCCTCCTGGTCATCCTGCACCAGGAGCGCCTGTTCGGGCTGTTCGTCTGGGGTGCCGGGTCGCTGGCCATGAACGACTGGTCCGCCCCGGCCTACCTCGCGCCGCGCCTCGCGGTCGCCGCCGGGCTCGTGGCCCTGATGGTCCGGCCGCTCGCGCTCCTCGACCTCGACGAGACCAGCGCGCGCAGCCTTGGGCTCGGCCTCGGGCCGGCCCGCCTCGGCGCCCTGGTGCTCGCGGTGGCGCTCGCCGGCTTCGTGGTGAGCGGCGTCGGCGTGATCGGCTTCGTCGGTTTCGCCGCGCCGATCCTGGTGCGGCTCACCGGCACCCGGCGCCTGCGCGACCGCCTGATCGCCGCGCCCCTGCTCGGGGGTGCCCTGCTCTGGCTGACCGATACGGTGGTGCTGGCCCTCGGCCCCCTGGTCTCGCTGCCGACCGGCGCCTTCGCGGCGCTGCTCGGCGTGCCGCTGCTGCTCTGGCTGCTGCCGCGCCTGCGCGGGGTCGGAAGTCTGCACCACGCCACCGAGGCGACGGCGCGCGCGCCGAAGCCCTGGCGCCGCATCGCCGCTTGGGGCGCGCTGTTGGCGCTCCTGTCCGTCGGCGCCCTGGTGCTCGGCCGACAGGAGGGCGGCTGGGTCGTCAGCCTCGGGGACGGCCTCGCCGAGGTGATGCCCTGGCGCTGGCCGCGCGTCGTCGCCTCGCTGGCCGCGGGCGCGACCCTGGCGCTGGCCGGCGCCCTGGTCCAGCGCCTCACCGGCAACCCCCTCGCGAGCCCGGAGGTCCTCGGCGTGAGCGCGGGGGCGGGCTTCGGGCTGATCGCCGTCAGCCTACTCGTCGCCCTCCCGGACCGGGCGATGCTCCTCGGCGCGGGCGGCGCCGGCGCCCTGGTCTCCCTACTGGCGATCCTGGCGCTCGGCCGGCGGGCCGCCCTCGCACCGGAACAGATGCTGCTCGCCGGCATCGCCCTGACCACGGGCTTCGGCGCGCTCCTCACCATCCTGATGATCAGCGGCGATCCGGCGGTGGTGATGCTGCGGGCCTGGACGGCGGGTTCCACCGCGCGGGCGGCGCCCGACGATGCCGTTGCGGCCCTGGCGCTCCTCGGGATCGGGGCGGCCTGCCTGCCCCTGGTGGTGCGCTGGCTCGACCTGATGCCGCTGGGGGACGCCACCGGGCGGGCCCTCGGCCTGAGTCTGGGAGGAAGCCGCCTCGCCATCCTGACGCTGGCGGCCCTGCTCACGGCGGCCGGAACCCTTGTCGCCGGCCCCCTGAGTTTCGTCGGCCTCGTGGCGCCACAGGTGGCGCGGCTCGCTGGCCTGGCGCGGGCCGCGCCCCATCTCGCGGGCTCCGCCCTCGTCGGTGCGCTGATCATGGTGGCGGCGGATTTCGTCGGACGGATGGCGTTCTTTCCCCACCAGCTTCCCGCCGGCCTCGTCGCCGCCCTCGTGGGTACGCCCTTCATGATGTGGCTGCTGGCCCGACGATAAGACTTGGTCTTTTTATTTATTACAAAGTGCAAATGTGCTGATTCAACAACGTCGTATTGAAATATACGAAACAATCCCTGAGTCATGTTGATCAATAGCCTTCCGCATGCGCACCCTGTCGCCGCAAGATAGGTTCACCTGCTTAGAATACCTCCAAAATTCGCGGAAGTGTTCGGCAAGTGCCGATTTGACGGATCTCGCTGATTCCGTCTGCTGCATGACGTCAAGATCGGCATCGGAAAGCATTCCCCATGACCCAGGTCGAACTCCTTCCCGCTTCCTCCAGGTCCGCGCGTCCCGGTCGCCGGATCGGCGCGGCGGGCGTTTCCGCCCTCGCGCTGGCGGCGACGGTGCCGGTCCTGGGGGGCGGCACGGCCCTGGCGCAGGGCGCGGGCGGCACCGCCGCGGTGCAGCTCGAAACCCTGTCGGTGGCCGGTTCGGGGACCGGCATCCCGGCCGGCACCGCGAGCGCGCTGAAGGCGGCCACGTCCTACGTGGTCCCGAATTCGAACACCGGCACCAAGACCGACACCCCCTTGCGCGAGGTGCCCCAGTCGGTCTCGGTGGTGACGCAGAAGCAGATCGAGGACCGCGGCGTCCAGAACCTCGCCGACGCTCTGGGCTACAGCGCCGGCGTGGTCACCTCGCCGCAGGGACAGGACGGGCGGTTCGACCAGCTTATCATCCGGGGCTTCGACCAGACCCAGCGCGGCATCTACAAGGACGGCCTGCGCCTGCCGCAGACCAGCTTCTCGGGCTTTCCCATCGAGCCCTACGGCGTCGAGCGCATCGACGTGCTGCGCGGGCCGAGCTCGGGCCTGTTCGGGCTCAATGATCCGGGCGGACTCGTCAACTTCATTACCAAGAAGCCGCTCGCGGTTCCCTATCGCGAGATCTTCGGCGGGTATGGCAGCTTCAACCGCAAGCAGTTCGGCTTCGACCTGAGCGGCCCGGTCAACCCCGAGAAGACGATCCTCTACCGCGTGACCGGCCTGCTGCGCGAAGGCGGCACGCAGGTGGATTATACGCCGCTGGACCGGATCTACATCGCCCCTGCGGTCACCTTCGCGCCGTCGGCCGATACGAGCCTGACGCTGCTCGGCAACTATCAGAAGGACCGCACGGGCGACAGCTTCCGGGCCGTTCCGCGCGACTACACCAACGGCAGCAATCCCTACCGGGCGCAGCTGCGCGGCCGCTTCCTCGGAGAGCCGAACTTCTCGCGCTTCCTCGCCGAGCACTTCGAGGGCGGATACCAGTTCTCGCACCGCTTCGACGATTCCTGGACCGTGCGCCAGAACCTGCGCTACGCCCATGCCTCGACGGACTACAACGCCGTCTATGCCACCGACAGCAGCCCGGCCGCGCCCAACATCCTGGGGCGCTCGGCGCAGACCTGGCTGGAGGAGTACGGCGTCTTCACCGTCGACACGCAGCTCCAGCACGATTCCCAGTTCGGCCGGTTCAAGAACACCGCGCTGGTCGGCGTCGACTACAGCAAGGTCAACAACAAGAGCAATCAGTTCGGCGGTCCGACCGCCGCGCTCCTCGGCGTCGGCCCCCTGGTCGGCCCCCTCGACATCCTGAACCCGGTCTACGGCACGGGCGTCGCCACCCTGCCGCAGACGCGGCTCGCGCGCATCGACCAGGAGCAGGTCGGCCTCTACGTCCAGGACCAGGTCAAGTTCGACGACCGCTGGGTGCTCAGCCTCAACGGCCGCTACGACTGGGTGACGACGAAGACGACCGCTATCAACCCACCGATCGACGCCGTGCGCCAGCAGCTCGACGCCTTCGGAATTCCCAACGCGATTCCTGCTGTCTTCGGCGCGAACCAGCATGCCCAGGCCTTCAGCGGCCGGGCCGGCCTGTCGTATCTCTTCGACAACGGCCTGACGCCTTACGTCTCGGCGGCGCGCTCCTTCAATGTGCTGCCGGTCTACGTCCAGCAGAGCACGACCCAGACCATTCCGGGCATTGGCCCGGTCCCGATCTCGTACAACATCCTCCCGCCCAAGCCCGAGCGCGCCGAGACCATCGAGGCCGGCGTGAAGTTCCAGCCGCCGGGTGCCGCGAGCTCGATCCTGTTCTCGGTGTTCGACACCAAGAAGACCAACGCGCTGACCTTCGACCCCACCGACCCGCTGCAGCAGGCGTTCTACCAGGTCGGCGAGGTCTCGGTGAAGGGCTTCGAGACCGAGGCCACCGTGGATCTGCTCAACGGGTTCAAGCTGATCTCCTCGGCGACCGTCCTGAGCGCCGAGGTGACCAAGGACGAGCCCCCCGCCGGCGCGCTGAGCGCGGTCGGGCGGCGCCCGATCCAGGTGCCGAACTTCACCGCCGCCACCTGGGCCGACTACACGGTGCAGGACGGACCCCTGCGCGGCCTCGGCCTCGGCGCCGGCTTCCGCTACGTCGGCGCCAGCTTCGGCGACGCCCAGAACACCATCCGGGTGCCGGACTACTTCCTGGTCGATGCGGCGGTGCGATACCAGTACGAGAACTGGCGCTTCCAGGTGGCCGCCAACAACCTCCTCGACCGCGTCTTCGTTGGCACCTGCTCGCAGCAGATCGGCTTCGTCGGCTGCAACTACGGCGAAGGCCGCCGCGTCACCGGAACCGTGAGCTATCGGTGGTAACCCGTCGACGATCGTCGAGCGCGGCCCGTCCAATCCCGGGAACGTGCCACGGCCGCTCCTCCGTGATGCGTCGATGGCGCGCCGTCACTCGACATTCAGGGTCGAGGCAAGCTCCGGCACCACGATCATGGTGAGGCTTCAGGCTCCTCCGGAGTTCAGGGTCGTGCCGAGGGAGCTTCCGCGGCCCGGCATGTCGCCAGAACTGATCCGAAACCTGGCTGCACGCTCTAAGAGCGTTTCCGTAGTTGCGCTGTCGCCGATGGAATACAGAGTCGTGAGGAGGGAAGATGGCGGAGTGAACGTCGAGCTTAAGGGACGACCGCCGCTTATCTCGGAGCATTCTGCCTACCATTACAGTTGCGTTGTTGATGGGGTTCTGAATCTCTGCCTCACCATGATTCGCGCATCATGGACGACCGGGATCTCTATCGAGGCGACGCTGGAGTTGTGGGCCTCGGCGCTGCGAGACGTGAAGGGGCGCGTGCGGCCTCTGTTCACCCAGGAGCGGGTCGCCGCCTCGGCGGGTACTTTCCTGGACGGACTGCTCGGCGCGGAGCGAGACCGGTTGGATGCGGGCGGAAGCCGCGGGCGATCCTGGGCCTTGGCGTCAACAGGCCGTGCTCGGTCGCGGACGCTGGGATGCCGACGCCCTACGCGACGTGGTGCGTGAGTATGCCCTGGAGACGCTGGCCGACCCAGATACGGTTCTGGTCCTCGATGAGACCGGCTTCCTCAAGCAGGGCAAGGCTTCGTGCGGGGTGCATCGCCAGTCCACCGGCTCGGCCGGCAAGATCACGAACTGCCAGATTGGTGTGTTTGCAGCCTACGCCTCTCGGCACGGTCATGCCTTCATCGATCGGGCCTTGTACCTGCCCAAGACCTGGACCTCGGATCCGGCCCGGCTGGCCGCCGCCCACGTGCCGGAGGGGACGGCCTTCGCGACCAAGCCGGGATTGGCTCTGGCGATGATCGAGCGGGCGATGGCCGCCAGCGTGCCGTTTTCCTGTGGCCGAGATTCGGAGCGGGCAGCAAACCCTTGTCGCCATCTCCGAGGGCACCGTCATCCTGCCGCTCGACACGTCGGCCGCGCCCATCCCCGTCGCCGACTTCCTGGCGGGGCTGCGCACGGCTTGGCGGATGGGTGAGGTTCGACCGACGGCACAGCCCGCGCTGAAGCCGAAGCGCGGACGCCGTCGCCCGGATCCCCTCATCGCAGTCACCGACGACCTGCGATCCTGGTTCGAGGCTGATCCTACGCAAACCGGAGGCCAGCTACTCCTGCGCCTTCAGATATCCGATCCCGACCGCTACCCGGACGCGCTGCTCCGAACGGTACAGCGCCGTCTAAAGATCTGGCGCAGCGAGATCGCCTCCCAGCTCGTGTTCGGCATGCCAGATCGGTCGCCAACGGCTGCAATTTCGGGAACATATGTGTGATACTGTTTCCGGCTGATTGATTCGGGCTGGATTCCCAATGGTCGGTCATGGGTTTAGCCTCCGCATATTCTTGCGGAGGCGGACATGGCTCACATCGCGGAACATCTGAGCGTGGAGGAACTGGGCCGGCGGGCTCGCACGAGCGAGGACGCCTGCGCGGCGCGGCACTATCAGGCGATCTGGCTTCTGGCCCAGGGGCAGACTGTGGCGGAGGTCGCCGCCGTGACCGGCTTCGTGTCGCGCTGGCTGGAGCAACTGGCCCGCCGCTACAACCAGTTCGGTCCCGACGTGCTGGGCGACCGCCGGCGCCGCAACGGCGCATCCCAGATGTGTTCGCGAAAGACGTGGCTGGTATAGCCGCGGTCCCCCACGACCCATTTGGGCACCCCCGGCAGTTGGTCGAGCAGGGGAACAGCGTAGGAAGTTCATGGGCCTGACCGGGCGCCAGCCGGAAGGCGATGGCGCGACCCCGTCCATCCGCGATCACGCAAGCCTTGGTGCCATACCCGCCACGCGAGCGGCCAACAGCTTCACGAGCGTCTCGCTCGGGCCCAGATCCCCCCTTTTGGCGGCTCCCGCCGCCTTTTGGTGCGCCCGAACGTTCGTGCCGTCGAGGAACACCATACCGAGTTGGACACCGCGCTCCTGCACGAGGTGAAGAGGCCGCTCCCAGACGCCGGCACGCGACCAGCGGATGAAGATCTGGGCAGCCCGCCACCAGGGTCCCAATTCCTCGGGAACAGCTCGCCATTTGGCTCCGTTCTGATGCCGCCAAAGGATGGCCGAGAGCGTGCGCTGCAGATCCTGCGGAGGCGTTTTGGCCTTGGGCCGACAGGCTTCAACCAGAGGCTCCAGATCAGCCCATTGCGCGTCGCTCAGCATCGTCCCTCCTCCATCAGAGAGACGAAAACGCAAGCCCAGCCAATCTGTTCAGGCGACGACAGGCCCTAGGTACGACGCGTAGGCCCTTCAGGCGATCATTCTGTTCCGACAGCACACGGATGCAGGTTGTGTAAAAATTCAGGCCCGATTTTGGACCGAGGGTCACGTCAATCCCAGGTACGATCAGCAAGGCGAACTCAGACGGAGTTCGGAGACGGCCAGTAGTGTGCACTGTCACTTGGTGGGTCGTGTCATCCTGAGGGGCGTCGATGTCGACGCACTTGAGCTGGTCGCCGTCCGCTTCTCCTTCGGTTCCGACCCCTTGCTGCGGATCTCGGCAAGCTCGCTGCCGACTTTCGAATGCAAGCTACCATCGATCTGTAGATTTATCACGCCAGTCGCCGCGCCAAATGGAACGAATCCATACAGCGCCGTTCCAGTGCAGAGGGCACTTCTATCGAATGCTGTGTCGGCATAACACCGCTCCGGTCCGATTGCTTAGCTGCTTGATATTCTATTTTATCGATTAATATTTATAAGCCAGAAAATTATAGACTGATATAAGGTATTTGCAGAATTATATTTGGTGATTTATATTTATCAATCAGTCAAGCCTATGGGTGTTCATAAAAATAGGTTGTGTATTAAAAAACGCGCAATGGTTGTGCTCAGTATGCCCATAGAACGACTGTTTTTCCGACAGTTGAGCTAAACGACATCGAACCCATCGCGAACGGCCGAGTTCCTGTTGGGTAAATATGACTGCATTTGTATTGCGGATTAAACGCGCCTGAATCAATATCCCGACATACTCGTTGGATATGCTCGCGTCTCCACCCTCGATCAGAATCTCGACCTGCAGCGTGACGCGCTGACCAAGGCCGGCTGCGAGCGCCTGTTCGAGGAGAAGAGGTCCGGCAAGGCCGGCACCAAGCGCCCCGAGTTCGAGGCCGCGCTTTCTTACCTCCGGCCTACCGACGTGCTGGTGGTCTGGAAGCTTGATCGGCTTGGCCGATCTGGCCTGCCCGCCTGAAAAGTGGTCCTCCCTGAGCTCGACTTTGGCCAATCAAGCTGCTTGGCAGAGGGCGTAGGCCCAGGGTGGCGGCAGACGGAACCGAGTTTTCCTGCGGTCGCGTTTGCGACGTGACGTCGATAAACCCTCTTCTCGCCAGA
>NZ_LMNJ01000030.1:0-16150 GCF_001423325.1 Methylobacterium sp. Leaf113 | reverse complement strand
CGACGCGTTCACGCAGATCGGCTGACAGGGCTGAGGGCATCCAGCTCTCCTCCTTGGAAAGCCGCGCATCGAATCACATCTGCGCCGCCCTCGAAACCCCAGCCGACTCAAGCCGATCGGACACCGCTCTAGTGCACTGACGCGGTCGGAGGATTCACGAGGCAGGTCATGCATGCGAGTCTGAGTCATGGCTCAGGCCGTCTGTGTGCTCCTCGACGACGCCACCCAGTCATCGCTGTCCGCGATCGCCGGAGATCGATCCCGCCCCCTCAAGCACATCCTGCGGGCGCGCATCGTCTTGCTGTCGTCCGAACGGTTGAGCGTGCAGGACGTGGCCAGGCCAAGCTGGCGTCAGCCGACCCGCCGTTTGGCGCTGGCAGCAGCGCTTCGCCGAGGAGGGCGTCGAGGGCCTGCTGCGCGATAAGACCCGCCCACCCGGCACCCCGCCGCATCCCACCCGCACAGTGGCGAAGGTGCTGGCGCTGACCTGTTCGGAACCGCCGGACGAAGTCGCTCACTGGACTGGCCGCGCCGTCGCTGCGCGGACCGGCATCTCACTCCGCTCCGTGCAGCGGATCTGGCAAGAGCACCGCCTGCAACCGCATCGGGTGCGTACCTTCAAGCGCTCGCACGACCCGGCCTTCGCCGAGAAGGTGGAGGATGTGGTCGGTCACAACACAAGATCCGCCCGCCCACGCCGTCGTGCTGTCCATCGACGAAAAGTCCCAGATCCAGGCTCTGGAACTTACCCGTCCCGATCGGCCCATCGGTCCCGGACATCCTGCCGCTCAGACGCATGACTACACCCGCCACGGGACGACGACCTTGTTTGCCGCCCTCGACGTCCTGGAAGGCACGGTGCTCGGCCGCTGCATGCAACGCCATCGCCACGGTGAGTTCATCCGTTTACCGGGACGACGTCGAGGTTGCGGTCCCTGCGGGCAAGGTGATCCATGTCGTGCTCGACAAATACGGCAGCCACAAGCACCCGAAGGTTCGCGCCTGGCTCACCCGCCCTCCGCGCTGGACCTTCCACTTCACCCCAACATCGGCCTCATGGCTCAATGCGGTCGAGGGCTTCTTCTCCACGCTCACGCGCCGCCGCCTGCAGCGAGGAACCTTCACCGGCATCGTCGATCTGCAGGCCCCCATCAATCGCTACATCGCCGAGCACAACCGAAGCCCAAGGCCTTTCATCTGGACCAAACCCGCAGCCGCTATCTTCGACGCCCTCAATCGTGCCCCTGAACCTTCCGTCTGAGTCACTGCACTAGTTGTATGACTGGGTTGGGTGGATTCCGGACTTAAGGAACGCTTCGGAGTTCGGCTGCTCGCGTGCACCACGCGCAGCGTCGCTCCGACGCCGGCGGGCGAGCGGCTCATGCGTTCACTGGCCCCGGCGCTGGCAGAGGTCGAGCGCCCGTCGCCGCGGCTGATGTTGCGCACACGCAGGTGGTAGAGCGCTACGCTCAGACCCCTGCCCGACCGCTCGTCGGCACGGTGGCTGGTGCCTCGTAGAACTTGCGCACGTCACAATGGGTGTGCAAGGCTGGCGGCCGGTACGGCTCGGTTAGATCGTATTGGAGCACTCCAGGGGACGGCACCGCGAACCGTTCAAGCACGGAGGCGTGCAGCGGCGCGTCATCGGGCACGTCCCGCACCAGCGGTTTCCAGCCCAGCTCCTCGCGCGTCCAAATTCTTGTCGAGGTCAGCAGCCGCACGAACCAGGCCGGCCACCCCGCCACCGTGTTCTTGCGCTCATCGTGCTGTGGTCCGTCCACAGCTGGCCACAGGTGGAGCACGGAGGTATCCACCAGCAGCGGATCTTTGATCGCCCGCGCCTCGCTGATCATCCATTCCAGAGCGATGTCCGAGAGCCGAGCCTCGTTCTCCGGATAGCTGCCACCTACATCGGAATGGACACCCGCAAACCAGACTTGCTTTAGGCGTATATAGTTGGCGTCGTTCTTCTTTTGCTCGTTGACGACGGCGCCGCGATCCGTCCAGGGAACACGATCGAAGTCTTGCCGGTTCTCGTCGATCGCGAGGGCATGTCGGGCGTGCTGAACGTTCGGATTGAGGGAGGTGTCGTAGAACTCCATCTGCAAGCCGGTGACGTGCAGGGTCTTGTACCAAGGCAGCAGGCGGCTTTTGGTCGTGAACTTTACGTAGGTGCGCAGGTAGGCGATCAAGCCAATCGCGGCTCCGACGCCGCAGATCCATGCGAACGTGTGCCAGAAGAACGGCGCACCAAACGATACGCCGAACCAGCTCAGGACTAGGTCCACAAGGAGCGCGAGCACCCCGAAAAGCACAACGACGCCTGTGAGGAGGCCGAGGGTGCGTTTCGTCGTGAGACCCAGCGTAGCCACGGTGTCCCATACGCCGATGAAGTAGGGATAGGCGTTCGACGAGGCGGAATCGGTGGGCGCAGCACACGCATGCTGTTGCCGAAATTGGTCGGCCAGCTCCATGCGTAAGTGTTTGTAGGGATCGCCCGTTTTTGAGGCTCCGAATTGGTAGACCTGCTTGATGGCTTCTTTCGCTATCGCGTTCACGGAAGCCGCATCGCGGCGGAGCGGCTGGCCCGGGCCAGCACGGGTTGGTATGCCGCACAGAGCGAGGGCTGCTCCCACGCAACGGACGGTGTAGGCGCCGCGGCTGAAGCCGATGAGGTAGATCCGGTCGTCCGGCTCCCACACCCGCACGATCGCCGCGTAGCAGTCGATGATGTTCTGGGTGATGCCAAGGCCAGTCGCCGAGCTGAGCACATTGTAGAGCCGGCGCCACCAGCCGATCTTGATGTTGCTACCGGCAGCCTTGGAGCCCAAGCCGACGTCGTAAAAAGCTACTTGCTCGGCAGGGTTGATCGAAGTGTCTGGGCAGACTCGCGCCGCGCGGAACAGCTTGTAGACGTTGCTGCGATTCTCATCGGGCAGAAGACCACCGCTCTGACCAGTGCCGTCCGAAAAGATGACAATATTCTTGGCCACGTTCTCTTCCCTAGGCGAAATGTTTACGCGTACGGTTTGCCCGGATCGCAACCGGATGTGTTTAGAGTCTAGGGGCAAAGCCCCAGCACACTGCCGGTTTCCTTCAATGCGACAGACATTGGGACAGGAAACCGAGCGCGCATTAGCAGACAACTGATCACAATGCGTAACGCATCGTTGAGAGCGCCGATGATGCGTAAGTACCCTCTCAAAGCTGCTTCCCGAATCTTCAGCACATTTGCATTCTAGCGCTCAGATTGTCCAGCTTGGCCACCAACAAAGCCGGCGGACAGGCGTGAGTGGAATCAATCAACCGCCGGCCTGGAGTAGCTCAACACACGCATTGATAGCTTCGGTGTCGACAAGCTACAAGATACGCAGTCCAGCTTGAGCGCAACCGCGCCGCAAAGACTGCCTATCAAGAAATGCTGCAGCCCTACGTCTTCGAGACCCGCATAAGTCTGTCGCCGTGTTCATCAGGTAAGGCTTGAGCCGCAGGGGACCTTGGAGTGCGCGACCCGGCAAGCAACACTCCGCCAAATCTAGCGGGATATCAGAATAGGCTAGGGACTAGCCATTCTAAGGATATATACGGCGCGAGTCTTAAGGCTTTCGCAATAGAATGTTTCGGAAATTGAAAATATACAATATTAGTTTGCCGTTAATTTCGCCCCGAACAAACATGCGCAAAATTGGATTATCACTTCAGCGAAATTCTACGGTTTGATTTTGAGTAAAGCAAACGACATTAGCTTGCGCAGCATCGTTAAACCACTTTCGTTGCAGTGCAGAGACTATTCTATCGTTTATTTTCCATTCGAGCTTGCCGCCGCACCCGCCATAATTTCCGTTTACGATCCATATTTGGACGTTGTTTGAGCCGCGATTGATCTGCGAGGTCACGTTTACCCATCCGGGAGATTGCCCAAAGACACCCCGAGTCACTTCGGTTCCGTTGATATTTACCCACATAAGATCGTCGATTTCACTAATTCGGACTTGTGCTGGGCCAAATGGAATTCCGCATCCTGACTCCCGCACCAGAACCTGGGAGCCTGAAAAAAATACAACGAGAAAAGCGGCGATGCCGCCGCTTGCCGATACTGCTAAAGGATGCTGACTTAGCTGAAGTGGTAGTTCAAATTTACTTGTGAGTGATCCGCCCATGAAACTAGCGGACATTCCAACGCCAAGTGCCAAGACCGCAACAGGCAGCTGCTCACTTCCGCAAGGTATTTGGTAGCCTACCAAAGAAAACAAAACCAAGGTCATGAAAAAGAGAAGCGTGAGCGACCCCAGAAGGATTCCAACTTTTTTGCTCATCTATATAAGCCTTCAAAGCTGACTGATGTTACATTAGTATTATGTCTATTCTGGGGTCGTCATGACTGATTTTTGGCTACTGATGATTCGCGTAAATTGTATCTACACGCGCGGCTGCGGCAATGCTGCCCTCATAGGCTGAACGATCAGAAGACCCTTCCGAAACATTCGTTTCGTACCTACGTGCCAGCGGACTTAAGGCCATCGGGACGCCGCCGCCGACAGGATTATAAGATTCCGAGCCGGTTTCTTGGACTCCTTCCGCGATCGAGAGGTCGCATCTCGGTCGAGCTGTCATTTAGGCGCGGTAGAGCGCAAGATGTGGCTTCTTGGCACGGTAGCCGGGGCCTGCCCAAATATCGCGTTGCACAAAGTCCGACATCCAGTCCTCCCCTGAAAACATCGCGATATGACCAGCTGGATTTCCGCCTGAATAAGGCTGCAGAACGATCACATCGCCTTCCAGCGGATCGTAGTGGTACAACATCCCGCTAAGCACGGTTTCAGAGAATCCGCGCACCTTGAGTACCGGGCCATAGTCTTTTGCATCCACAGGGCGCTCAGGAGGGTTGATCGCCTTGAGACCTCCTGCCTCCAGGGCATTCCGGACGTACCTGGCGCACTGGCCAATGGACTTCGGTTGCGCGTGGGCGCGCAGATACTGAACGGCAAGATTGATGTTGAGCTTCGCCTTACCTCGCAATATCGCCGGGATGGGCGACGGCTGGGGCAGCGGAAGTATCGTGATCGCAACGTTGCGCGGGGAGAATGACAGCGCATCCCAGGCGTCCGAGGGTCCAAGTCCAGCAGCTAGAAAGCTCGCGTAAAGCTCTCGCTCCTCCTGCAAGGCTTTTGTGACTGCGGCCACAGAGATGGACGCCGAATTTCCGCCTGTCCCAGAATAGTAGGAACGGCCGGTATGTGGTGAGGCCACCGAAGCGAACTCCTGAGCAAGCGCGAGCTGCGCCTCCTGGAGGCTACTTCCGTTCCGGATGATGTAGTTTTTAACCTTGGGACGCTTCCGCGCTACGAGGTAGTGCCGGAATAGATGCTCCTGAAGAACAGGGGTGAAAATCTCCTGTTTCGCGATCGATAGCGCACGGACGGCCGAAGCAAGGGTGATTGGAATGAGCTGATACTTACCAACCGCGAAAAGCCGATTTGGATTTCCCGGCGGCAAGCTCTGCGCCTTCATGATGTCGTCAAAGGGCTGCTTCGACAAAACTGTTGCGAGGGGAAGACCTCTGACACCGGCGCGTCCGCGGTTGTAAGAATTGTAGTTGCCCTCACCACGGGCAATCAGTTCGCCGAGCGGGCCACCGGTTGCATTCCGAGGAGATCGATTCGCTTGAACAGGAACTGCAGCACTCGGGACGACGGTACGCACCAAAGTTGGCGTTTGCGCAAAAAGCGAGTCTAGGAGTGCCTCGGTTGCCGCTCGCAGTGCTGCAACCGAAATGGGCTGAGTTCTAGAGCCGAACTGATTGGGATACCTATCAAGTATTGCATTCACCTGAGGCCGATTTAACACACCATCCAAGACATCTACGGCAGGAACAGCCCGGGAATCGAACAGCGCGACAGCTGCCTCGGGACTGCCAGTCAAGTACGCGTGGAACACGTCTAAAAAAGTAGGCACGAAAGGGTCGCCGCTATCGCCAACACTGTTTTTGCGCATGATCGAGCTGATTGATCGAGCGTCGCGCCGCATTCTGAACGCAGCCGCCCAGATCTGCTGGATCGGATCGTCCCAACCATCGAGGCCGAACTGATCCTGTTCCGTCGACTCGGTCAGAAACTGCGCCCACTCGTCTCGTGTGACCACAAGCGGACCGAATCCGCCGGGACCCGAGGCTTGAGGCGCTACGTTGGAGATCTTGGTTTCTAATAAAGCCCGAGCAATAACAAAATCCGCTGAGACGAACCAGGGTAAGGTATCTGGCAGACTGTTCACATCATCTTCCGCCCACAGGCAGGCGGCAACGAAGTTTGGGACATCAATCTCTTCACGTTGATATCCTTCCAGATAGGTTTGATCGATCCAACCTTCTTGGCCGCCATCTTCTTTAACGTATACGAAGCCCGCGACCTTCTCCGGTGTACCGATAGCGGTGTCGTCTGCTTGGCTCCAGCATTGAACTTCATCGCGCGGATTAAGAAGCTTGATGCGCTTCGAACCTACAGACGGAGCAAATAACAGTCCCGTAAAATCTTTGACCACGACACGCATTTTCGCCATCCATTCTTCACAGGCTGTCGAGAACAGCGATTAGATCAGGCGTAATCTGGTCGGACATACCACTGAGGCGCGACTTGAGACGGACAGAGACGGCTGGGACGGCTCTCACAGAGCTGATCTGCGAACGTATTGCCGCCAGATTGGGCGGCCCCTCGAGACGATTGCCGGGAAGAACCTTTTCAAGAAATTTTATGGTCTGACCGGTGATCATACCGTTGGGGAAGAGTGATTTCTCATAGAAATTCTTGTGAGGCGCTTCGCAAGGCCTCTTTCCAAGAAGATACCTGATTGCCGCATCGTCAAGCTTGCCAGTGCTGTCGCCCGACACTGTGTATTCTTGGTACACGTCGATGCGATCACGGACTTCCGGCCCTGGATCCTTCATCTGGTTCGGAGTGAGGCAGAGTGAAACGAGCGCCTTCTGCATATTAAGTTGCTTTGTTCGATCGAAGGGATCTCCTGCATATAGTGCCGCTAAGCCAGACGACGCTGGGCCATCTGAAGAACCCGGCCTTTCGGTCCGTCGCGCAAGGCGGCTGCTAGAGGTCTTCGGCCGTGTATCGGAATCGCCCCGTTGACGATCGTCGAACGTTGGACCACGCCCACGTTCCAAGGATGGCCCGGTCGGCGGATCTTGATAGCGATAGCTCGATCGAGATGCGGCACCGAGAGGACCGTCAGGATAGGAATATCGAGACGGAACGCTGACTGTTTCGAGGGAAAACAGAGCCCCGTTGCCGCGTCTGACATCAACAGCACCAGCGGCACTGATCTGTTTCGTGATCTCCGCCTCGATCCGCGGCGGCAAGCAGAGTTCAAGGTATCGTTGGATGACGTAGTATGCCGCTGGGGCAGAGTTGATGGCCGCCCGCCTTTGAGCGGCGCCGTCTCTGAAGGCCGACTGCAGTTTTTGAACGAACCCTTGCGTCGTGGCAGGCGGAAGGCTGTACAGATACGTGCCGGCGATCACATCTGTCGCGCTGATGCTGAACCCGAATGCCTGAGCGACGACAGCCAAGCTGGTGGCGGAAGCGCCTGTCACACCGAGAACGGCAGCGGTAGTCTGAGCTGCAGCAGCTAGACCAGATTTGGCCTGCTCACGCCCTCTGTTTATGAAGAAAAGCTCATCGAAATATTGTCGGCATTGGTCGTCGACATAGTTGAAACCCGCAAGTGCAACAAGGTAATAATCGATCGGTTCTCCAGGTAGCGAACCCGCATCCCTCGACAACGCCGCAACGACAAGGTTGGTGTTTGCTGATGCTACCTGCACCGAATTCGCATCGATGATGGGCTTGAGGCCGCGCCTATTGTCGAACGTATTACAAGACGCGGACATGAGGGTTAGGACTGACACCAGAAGGTGCCGTGTCCGCCGCGCCTGTACCAGAGATCGGATCCGATGCTTCGGAGATCCGCGAGGTCTAGTCGTTCTTCCAAGGAACCACGAAGAAGGTTCCATGATCATCCCCCCGCACGATTGGATTATCAATTTCGTGCGATGAAACCATGTGGTCGGGATGCCTTCAATGTTCGCAAGTATGCAATCCGGTATTTTTTCATCGTACCGCCCCGATCAATCTTGTATGTTGTATTTATGACACATTAACAATCCTGAATGCTCGACCTAGCTGGTGAGTACCTGCTTTTCACTGAATGTGCCGATATTCGAATTCGACTTGGTTGTCGGCGGGGTGGCTACATCAGTGGATGCGATCGCACCGCTGCATGCGGTTGCACTTTACGGTGCCGGCGACCAGCAGCCCGCCGTCGCCATGATCGGCGGCGGGAGGCGACGCATCTAGGCCTGAAGGATCGCCACATTAAGCTGCACCTGAAGGGCCAAGGCCATCGCTCGTACGACCCTCTGAATGGGCGAAACTATTGCGTGAGATGCGACCGGCAAAACCTTTTTGCGGCGGTATTGGCGTTTATTCGACATTCGTTCATATAGACACGCTGGGCATCAATGCCGCTGGTTGGGCTAATTTGGAACAGACTGATTCCGTCTAAAGTAGATAGATCTGTCATTCTGATAATTTCTGGTCTCTAAGCTAAATGCCTGTAAATAATGTTGTTCGAGGATGCAACACAAATGAGCAGCGTCGATCAGGATGGCGAAGGTTCCGCCAAGACAGTGCAGGGCGTAACCCAACTTTTATCGCAGGGGGTAATTCCGAACGGAAATGAACAGGACAGTACAAAAAGTTCGGTAACAAATTTTGATAAATTAGTATTCGGACAGGATTTGGCCGAAGTAACTCTTCTATTAGATTTCATCTCTGGACGTAGGGATATAAAGCTGGCCGAATTAGACGGCCGATTTTATAATGATGCAAATCCTAAAGTCGCCCTGACCACAGCAGAGGTCATCAGAAAAGTTTCGGAGCTTAAGTATCCACCACAAAAACCTCCAAGGGAAAAATCAGAGGACGCCGCATTCCTGTTACTTCTGAAAGATGCACTTAACTCTATTGCTTATCCGGCGCGCGGTTTAACAATTGCGTATACCACAATGTTTATGGAAGAGGGTAAGTATGCCGCGGAGAAGGATGGCCAATCAGCTACTGGACGACTGGAAGCAGCGCGGACTGCCTATCCAGATCTTCGTATGAACGCCACAAAATTTCGTAATGCAAAGCGCTGGCTCACGCGATTTACAGTCCTAATAACACTTTTAGCATCAATCTTTCTTTGGCAGGTGAGTTATGGAGCGCAGCTTGCTGCGCGTTTCGATGAAGCAAAGAAAAACGACAGTCTTACTTCGCAAAGGGTATTCGAAGAAATAAACCGTTTCAAAGTAAATGCTTCATCATCGAGTACTGGCGATGATAATTTGACCAGCTATGATCTCTCCAGTATTTGTGAGTTGACAGTGTCAGATGCAATGAAGCAGACCGGAAGGCAAAACCCGCTGATCCAGCAGTCGTGTAATGAATACGCGTACCGTCACGCTCAACTATGTGTAGCAATAGCCGATGTTGGTGAATATGGACAGTCCTGGTTCTTTAGACTTTTCGAGTTAATACTTCCGATGCACCCGTTAAGGGCAGCTGTAGACTGTGAAGGAAGCAAAAGTGTAGGTATTTCAACTTCAAAAATTGGTGAAAATACGGGGCCTAGTGAGAATTACGGTCCAAATGGCAATACATATGGGAGGATAGGGGAAAATAAAACTGTTGCAACGCAGATGGGCCGACAGGAGGACGCAAAATCGATTGCTGGCGTCTTATCAATTTTGTCTAATTATTTTTTGCCTGGCTTGTTTGGACTCGTTGGGACCCTAGCTGCCTTGGTTCGAGGACTTCAGGATAAAATCACGGAAAGTATGCTTTCCCCGCGAGACCGATCGCTTGTTTGGATACGGCTGCCGCTTGGACTGGTAGCTGGCGTTAGCGTCGGTCTGTTTTTCAACACTGACAATATCATCTCAAAGGGAGTCGGTGCGACAGAAGGCTTTGCAATATCCGCTTCGGGTATCGCATTCCTTGCAGGCTATGGCGCTGAGGCTTTCTTTCGATTGCTGGATAACCTTATGAATAGGATTTTTAGCTTAGACGGATCGGCGAATCGAGCGAGCGCTCCACTCTGACTTCGCCGGTTGCTAAAACTCTGTTCAGATCAAGCCGTATCGTATTGAATGGACAATGCATGACCCGATACCGAGCCTCGTTGAGCGAGACTCACGCGTGGTAGCGTCGATATCCGGGTCAGATTCTGTCTTTTGGTATAGGAGCGTGAGGAGGTTGCGATTGTCGCTCGGGTGACGTTGCGATCGCATCTTTGGTGGCGAGGACCTGAGCGGACACTTCGAAGAACCATGCAGTTGTGGGGTTTTGGCCGTCGTTTTGACTACGGCTGCAGCTTTGGCGAGATCGGACTGGCGATCTGGCCGTCTGGCTGTGCCCGCGAAGAGTTCATCGGCCCTTCCCGACGCTGTCTCGGGCCAGCACCGGCCGGCCTTGAATCTAGAGGAAGCGCTTGAGGTTATAGGCAAGATTGGCGAGCCGGATCTTGGATTGGGCTCGGGCCAGTCCGATGGTCCGCACGAACAGGCCGAAGCGGTGCTTCTGCCCGGCGAACACCGTCTCGACGGCCGAGCGGACCTTGGAGCGGGCGCGGTCGGTCTCGCGCTGCGACGGCGTCAGATCGAGGCCGGGCTGTCGCCGGAAGTGGATCTTCGAGCGCCGGCCCTGCTTGGCCAGATGAGCATCGTTGGCCTTGAAGCGGTAGGCGGTGTCGGAGAGAGACGTCGCTTGCCGTGTTGGCTTGGTCGAGGACGTTGGCCAGCTGCGCCCCGTCATGGGCGGCCGCGCTGGTGACGATGAAGCGGCGGACGAACCCGTGCTTGCGGTCGATCGAGACATGCGTCTTGTACCCGAACACCGGGATGGCGATCTCGACCTTGGCCTTCGTGCCGGCCGGCTTTGCGGGCCGTGCCTTGGCCCGCTTCAGGGTCCAGCGAGCATCGCGATCCTTCTGTGCGAGCTTCTTCGGTCTTGCCGCCCACGCCTCCGGGATCCTGCCTTCCTTCAGAGCCGCCTTCTCGGCATCGGTGTTGCGCTGACGCGGAGCCGCGATGATCGATGCGTCGATGATCTGGCCGGACATCGCAAGGTAACCTTTGCCCTTCAGCCAGGCACCGAACGCGGCAAACAATACGTCGATCGCGCCGGCTCGAGTCAGGTGCTCCCGGAACAGCCACATCGTCTTTGCGTCGGGCACGCCATCCTCGAAACCGAGGACGAGGAAGCGCATGAACGACAGCCTGTCTCGGATCTGGAACTCGGCGGCATCGTCCGAGGGCGTTTAGAGCGTCTGAAGGATCAGGATCTTGAACAACAGCACTGGATCGTAGGGCGGCCGGTCCCCCTTCGATCCATTGGACCGCTTCAAGGCGGTCGCCAGCTTCGGCCTGAACGCCTCGAAGTTGATCAGGCCCGCGAGCTTCACCAGCGGGTCGCCGTTCTCTGACAGACGCTGATAGTGCTCGTTCAGATCGAAGAACCCTGGCTGACCCATTAGAGCCTCCTCAACGCCGGCAACGTCAGGGGATCACGACACCGCCTCGCAGGAAATAGGTATTTCGAGGTATCCGAGCGTCCGGCCAAAGGTTCACGTGATCCGGCTCAGACCCGCCGCCTGTTGGCGCTGTCTGTGATCGCCGAGGGCGGTATGGGTTCGGAGACGGCCGAGATCGGCGGGGTTGGCTTACAGATGGTGCGTGATCGGTGCGTGGCCTTAAATGCCGATGGCCCGAGCGGGCTGATCAACGGCAAGGCCCATGGGGTGTCGCTTGCGCCTACACCGCCAAGCACAGGCCGCCCAGCGCCCGGAGGAGACACCGCGCACGTCTTCCAAGCAGCCTACTGCCGGCTGCAAGGAGCAACGCGCACAGGCCAAGCCGGGTGGTGCCAAGCCTGGGCCACAGGGCGATAGCCGGGTGATGAACGCGGATCCTGACGCTGTCGTGGATCATCGTCCGGAGCGCCGCGCCGCTCGACTTGACCGGCGACCTGCAAGCCAAGATTGGTCGGGCTTGACATCAGCTCTCGGTTTTCCTTGAAAACCCCGGCGCGGTCGAACCGACCAACAACGGCTCAGAGAGGCAGCTCACTTTCGTTCGTAGTCCGGTGGATGGTCACCAACGTTTATTCCGCGATGATGGCCACCGAGGGCGAAGCCACCATCCGCACCGTCGCCGATACCGCCCGCTTCATAGCAAGCAGCACCTTGATCCCCTCCTTAGAGCCTTCAGCGCTTAAACCCCGCGGTCCCATGAGGGGGGTAACTACTCTAAACATCTAATCTGTGAACTTGCACCAGCGTCATGATGGTGGTGCGTTATCTCGCGTCTCATGCCGTCCGTAACCGTTCCTGGCTCAGCACTTTGCCGACTTAACTTAAAGGCTTCGTATAAATTGTGAGGTAAATCGTTGCATAAAATTCATTTTTCTGCAAATTTCACCTGCTGATTTCTCAAAAAAATTTCGGGGCGATAATGATAGGCATAGTAGAGATCGTCGCGACATATGCGATCGAAAAGTCTCTCGATATAGTCATTCCAAAATTATACGAATTTGCCACACAGGTTAGCCAAGAAGAAAATTCACCACATCAGGACCTTGCAGCGTCGCTTCCGTCGGTCTGCCTAGTTGGTCTCGGACGTTGCGGATCAAACATCGCAGTTGGTGTTTCATCAATGGTATTTGCGGCTAAGCAGAAAGCTGAAGATCCTACCACCAATGAGGAAGGACTTGGCATGCCTGTGGAACGACAGAAGCAACAACTTAGCTATTTCCATAAAATCATTTCTAATTTTCAGGATAAGCCTGGCAATAAAGGCGGCTTGTTCCTAATTGAGCCAATAGTAATCGTTGGAGATCTCGACAAAGACACTAAAAGTCGCATCAAGAGTACGAATCTCCCTTCCTCTTTAGGGCATTACAAGCGCTTGGTGGTTCTTGATCTCGAAGAAGTTCATGGAGGTGGCGCTGGGAATGTCCCGATCATCGGTCAGTACATCGGAGCAATGGCGCTTTCTCGGCAGCCGGAAAAGGTAGATTCCAAGGCGTGGCAGCTGCACCATAATTATATTATCGATTCGGCGGGCGTTGCTAAAAATCCATCTCGACTGTTTTTCTTTGTCTTCAGCGCTGGAGGAGGAAGTGGATCAGGGATGGCTGGAGAGTTCGGTTCTGCACAGCAACTCGCCTTTCGACGTCGGATCCGGAATGCTGATAGCTCATCTATCGGTGAGAAGAGCGATAAAACGGAGAAAAAAGGCACCAAAAATATCTTCGAGCAAGTGTACTCACTTGGGGTAGCCATACTCCCACACGGAACTTCCGACGGAAATCTCCAGGGGCAGGCGGTTCAGATAAATGCTGGGCGCCTCATTGTTCGGTATTTAGCAGAACAGCGACGCTCGCAGCAGAAAGACGCTCTAACTAAATCTCTTCGCCCGTTTAATTCAATGATATTGATATCTAATGACATAATGAAGTTTGCCTTAATTAGTAGGGACCAGGCAAAAGTACCGAGCGACATAGATACTTCCGCAATGGAGAAACTCGCAAATCAATATGTATCTCAGCAGATATTTAACGTTTTAACTGCTCAGGCTCCGATCACCGACTATAGCTCTAGTTTTTTTGCTTCCGCAGGTATCGACGTAGGCGACTCAATAAAGCTAGACTCAAATGATCTTTCAATATCCTTGAGTGGACCGGTCGTAGTTGCTTACTCAGAAGCCTCAAATACCAGCACCTCGAAGAGGGACTCAACTATCAATACCAAAGAACTGCTGCAACGAGCTGTTGGACTCCCTCGCATCAATAATGAAACTGGGGCGATTGAAGGGCTAAGTGTACTACCGGAAGATCCGGATTACTATCGGGACCGATTCGCGGGCGTAAGCCCTATAAATTGGGCAGAGTTTGGCGCAGACATTCCTTTGTTCTCTAAAAGCCCCGGGGTTGTTGCAATTGTATCATTACCTGCTGGGGTAAAATTGCCGTATCAAGACTTGGCGGACCTAAAAACGTCGCTTCGCGAGCTTTTTCCAAATGCAAAACTTATTAGATATGCGCTTGTTCTTGGGGCTTCACCCCACATAGGCTTGACGGTCCTGATTTCGCAAAGTGCGGTAGTATGCGATGAAGTTTTTAAACTGGCGACTAACTTCATCGCTCGCTGCATGTGCTGTGAATCGGAGGAGTCAAGTGGGATGGAAATAGTCGGGAAAATAATTGAATATTTATCTTCACCCGGTTCAAACATCTCCTCGTTAAACGAAATTTTATCCGATTTTGAAGATCCAACTCCAGTTATGAATGAAAACTGGGAGACGCAGAAAATAATACATGAAGGTAAATTCAAAGAGGTCGTCCCGCATAATTTTGTTTCTATCGATAGTGTAAGAGTGACTAAAGGTGATGTAATCGACGCGGTAACCTACATAAAAGAGACGGCGTATTATCAGAGGGTGTCTTTAACTATTCCATCGATATCACGAATGAAGTTTGGTTGAGATTCTGACGGTCGGTTTCGGGAATTAAGAATCTTTGTCTGCCGCTTCCTATAACGGACAGATAGAAGACTCTTTTCTGTGGGGTGGACTAGGGTGAATACTTTCGTCGGTGCGATGACTCTACGAGTTGCCCACGTTCCTTTGCGGGCAGTAATGGCGATTGATGACGGTGTGGCTTCCGCCGGTTTCTGCCACACCAAACGGGGTGTCATCGACGTCATTATTGACGTCCTTGATCGCCTTATATGAATGCTCGGCTTTGAAGATGATCAGCTTCTGACATAAAATGAAGTAATTGATGACGTGACTCGGAACTTTGGCCTGATCGCAAGCTGTGGGGCTGAGAACTGACGCCGGATTAATACACGTCCGCACGCATGATAGTGGGCACGCGCACCGTCGCGCTTGGGTCAACTGGGTTCGGTTAGTGTCAGAGCATGGCACGATCGTAGGCATCGATTTTCCAGAAGAAGCGCTGCCCTCCAAGCTCTATCGAACCAAAGTCGTGTTCGTCGAGAGGATCGTTGCGGGCGTCGAACTGGTCGAACCAACGCGCTGCCAGTAGGAGTTTGATGCGGTCTGCCTCACGCAATTCGATCACGCCGGGAGTCTCTAGCACCTGCCCGCCGACGAAGCTTCTTCGGAAAGCGTCATTCAGGGCGTGAACCTTCGCTGTGAGATGGTTCGCCGTCGGGATGATTATGCCTTGAGCATGAGGGTATGCCATCAGGGGGCTGCCCACAGTGCTCAGCCAAGTGTGCGACTGGGTTCAACAGGGCGATGTGCGCCCGCATGCGCACCAGGATCGGCAACTCGGGCCAGTCGCGCCAGCGCAGGGTAAATAGGTCGTCGGCTTTGGCTTCGACGACTTCAGCCTCAAACCACCCGTCGTCTCCGCCCCCATGTACCAGGACGGTACTTCCTGCAGTGATCTCGGACCAACTGACGGGTCGCTGCTCGGCGCTTGTTGAAGCTTCACAACCATCGCCTTCCGGCACGGCATCGGCATTAATGGGCGCGGTGTCGTCAACCGCCGTTATGGCGGGGCCGGTCAATGCGCTCAGGCGCTCGTACAAGCCCTTTTTGACGAACGGCACAAAACCCCTTGCCGCTCGCGAACACGCGCCCCAGGGGCAGCTGTGAGGCGATCAAACGATGCTCCTCGGTGTTAACGGTGACGGTACGCATGCCCATCAAGTCAGCCGCCTTGGTAGCGAGCGTAGCGTCGGCCTCGGTAAAGGCAGAAGCGTGCGGCTTGCCGTCCTTGTCTCGACCGAAGACAATCAACGCGAGGCTGGCTGCGGCTGTACCGATTTCGGGCTTCTTCTCCATCGGTGATGACGTGTCGCTCATTCCATGCTCCTAAATGCGAAAGGGGCCCCGGATGGGACCGCCTTGCTGGTGTTTGTGGATGATTCTGTGGGCGCTGAGCTGTACCGGGACGCTTGGCATTCAGCGATGCAGCGTAAGCGCTGTTTTCAGGCCACGGCTTTGAGGGCTGGCATGGCTGGGTAGGCCCATGGCAGCAGGTCGTCGAGACGGCGCTGGGGGTGGCCCTCGACG
>NZ_LMNJ01000029.1:0-25548 GCF_001423325.1 Methylobacterium sp. Leaf113 | reverse complement strand
GCGGCCGTGAGGCTTGGGGTCCGCGAGATTGCAGAACTTGCCGAGGTGGCGCCGTACACCGTCAGCCGTTTTGAGACGGAGCAGGGCGGCTTGCGCCTCGATACGGCCGAGAAGCTGAAAGCGGCCTTGGAGCGCCTAGGGGTGAAATTCACGACCGACGACCAGGGCCGTGCGTGCATCTGCTACGAGGTGCCTCCGAAGGGCGGCATGGAGTGACCGGCCGCGGCAACTTCTTCGCCGTCGATCAGCGATGCGTCGAGGCAGCCAGCCGCCACAAGGACGGGCTCAGCCTCGGCGTCGCGTATCTCGTCCTCGCTCGCTATGCGGCGGGGGCGAACCACAGCAGCACTAAGGCTGGCATGACGGCTATTCACGCCAAGCTCGGCCTATCGCGGGGCCGGGCGGATGCCGCGTTGAAGGGGCTCGAAAACGCCGGGCTCTTGACGCCCCCGAGCAAGGCCGGAACACGCAAGCTTGTCCCTTGGGGAGAATACAAGGCGGGTGCCCTGACAGACCGGCAAAGCGCCGTCCTGGCCCGCGTGAAGCGCAAGCGCGAACCGATCCTGACCGGCGCTGATCCAGACTATCAGATTGCCTATGGCCTTAGCCGCCGCGGCGCCCTCGTCTTGACGGAAGCCCCAGCAGGTAAGGCGAAGTTCAGGGCGACCGACCCCGAATATCTATGGTTCCCGAACAGCCTGGTTGACGGTTTCCGCGAGGGGGACGCGCCCTTGGCTCGCCTGCGGCAGATCGGAGATCCCCGCGCCCTGCAAATGCTTCTAGCGGCCTATCGCGTCACCGACCTTCCAGAGAAAGGCGGCATCCCACGCGACATGATCTGCGGAGGGTTTCGGCGGTTTGAGGTCGGGCGATGGGGCAGCTTTACCGTTTGGGGGTTTGCATCGCTGGGGACGCAAGGCAATTGGTCGGCCCTCACAGACCCGTTTAAGCAGGGCGACATCGAGGAACGCAGCCGGCATTTTTGGGCCACCTGGGACGCCTTGCGTGACGCGCACCTAGTCGAAGTCGTCTCGTACCTTTGCGAGAGCGAAAGCCCCGACGCGCAGCCGATCCATGCCCTTCCTTTCAGAGGGGGCACCGAGGAGGAACGCCGCGTTTCCGTTGCGGCTCGCGAAGCGGCCTTGCGCATGATGTCCTCAGCCCAGATCGAGCGCGCGGAGACGAACCTAGAAGCCTCGCAAGTCGTCCTCTGCCCGGTGCGGTCCCATGTCCTCGGCGTGCAGCTCGTTGGCATCGCCCGGCCAGTCCATCGCGCGAACACGACGAAGACCGGCGCATGGGCTCGGGCCTACCTTCACGGAAGCACAGAACATGCGGCGATTTTTGAGCAGTTAGCAAAACCTCGTGATGTAGCAGACACTTCGCCTGTAGCATCAACGATAGATCAATGAAGGTTCAATGATCTCTCAACGATGGTTCAAAGAAACTCTTTGTGTGACCCTCGCTCCGCTCGGGGCCGCATTCACGGCCGAACACATCAAGGATCGCCGGCCATGATGAAGATCGAGCACTATTGGCCCTTGGAGCTTCTAGAGAAGGCGTTCCCCAAGGGGTTCGGGCCAAACGCACGCAAAGAGGCTGCCGAGGAGGAGCGAGCAGGCGCCGTGCGCGGCCAGTCCTACACCGTTGAGCCCGTCGAGGGCGGTTGCGAAGTGATCCGGTTCCCCTCTCGTCGCGATGACAGGGCGCCACGCCGCTAAACAGCCCTCAGGTTCGCCCAGGATGCCCCAGGACGGCCGAGACCNCCCCTCTCGTCGCGATGACAGGGCGCCACGCCGCTAAACAGCCCTCAGGTTCGCCCAGGATGCCCCAGGACGGCCGAGACCTGGAAATCCCACCGACTACCCATCAAGATCCTTAGGCTTCCTGGGAGCCACGGGCGGCCCGTTTCCCGTCTCCACGCACGCGCGTAGCGGGCGCGCGCACGCGATATGAAGGTTTTACGCCTCAATCCGCGCCAAATGGGCCAGTTTGACCGAGGGGCCTGACGGGAAACGGGCGATTGGACAGGCCGTCTGGCCTGACAACAATCCCGATTTGAGCCCGTGCTGCCTTGGAGCGCGTGAGATCCGGCTAACCCGTCTCAGCCATCCTAGCGGCGAGCCACTGTGATGCGTATCGGCTCAGCGTGAGATGAACGATCCTACCCCGCCGGTCCCGTGAGCAGATCGGGCGGCGGGGGCAGGCTTGCCCCTGGCGAAGGCAAAGCCGCTCCCCTATCCCGTCCGGCCCGCAATAGCCGCCGGACCTCATGTCAGCCTCAGCGAAACCGAAGATCGTTCCTGCCGACCCCGCGCTCTGGCGCCAAGGCTTCCTTGACCTCCGACAGAGCGTTGTCCCGTGTCCTGGCTACACCTTGCAATCTTGGGGAGGCGCGCACGAGGCGTGCGTCGATTTCCTCGACCGCTGGGCTGACGAGGCGGTCGCCCTGGGCTGGACGACGCTGGACGTGTTCGGGGTGCATCCTGAGGCCGGAACCATCCGTCCCGACTTTTGTGGCGCCCTGGTACTCGGCACCGAGCGGGTGTCCGCGATCGCTGAAACCCGCATGCGCTTCGTGAACACGACCTACTACCGCGACACGCCCGGGCGGCCTGCGGGTGCGGTCCCAATCTGGCGCTTTGGGAAGTGACGCGGGTAGCGGACCTGCCCCCTACGAGGCCGGATAGACCTTCGTATTCCAGCGGAATTGTGTGACCGCGCTCCCCCGCAACTCGTCCTGATACCGATCCGCGTAGTGCCGGACGACGATCAAGCACAGGTCGAGCATGTCGTATTTCCGGCCGTCGTGCTCGACATAGACCCCGCCTCGGTCGCCGATGCGGGTGTCCCCCCAATCGCTGACGCCGAAGCCGGATACGGGCCGGACGGTATCGGAGCCAGATGCCATCCGGGTGGCCTTGCCCCGTGTCGCCTCGCGATGCTTGGCAGCGTTGCACATGCGCTCGAATGCAACGAACGGAAGTCCGAGAGCGGCCCTGGCATCCGCATGAGCCGCAAGGCTGAGGTAGTCACCGAGATGGTACGTCACGATGCAGGCCAGGTACGCTCGCCGCCTGTCGGGGGTCTCCATGAAATCCCGGATTGTCGGCGCAACGATTTCGTCAGCGAACTCGCGAGCGGTCATTGCTGCCATGGAGGCTCCCTGCCGCCGTTGACTTAACCATGTCCGCCACGCGACATGGCGTGTCTGGCTGCGTTCGCCCTCAGGGGTGCTTCGCAAGCCGGTATCAGGAGAGATCACCGCCGCGAGATAGACCCTGAAACGACTACGGCCCCCCAGACGCCAATCTGGAGGGCCGCAAAATCGATGGGCCTGTGAGGCCGCTTCCAATCCCTCACAAGCCATACGGCGCCCTTGGGTGTCAAGCGGGAACGCCAATTCCCGCATCGAGAAGTCGTGCCTTGCGCCTGCCTGCGGCCCGCATGGGACCGAGGATGATGACGGTTGAGGAGATGGCCGAGGGGATCGGCCGGGCGCACGGTGCTGCGCTCGACGCGTTGACGCGCGCCCTATGGGCAGGCGTTGCGGCAGGCCAGATCAGCGACGAGGACGCAGGCCGGCTGGTCGAGGCGATCCAGGCACGCAGAACGGCCATTCAGGCGGTTCAGGCGGCCGCTGGCCGGGGCTCCCTCCCCGTGGGGGTTATTCCCAAGCGAAAGCGCCAGCGGCCCCCTGAGCGATCCTTGGCGATCGAGCGCCGCAGACGCCTCGCTGCGTCCGGCCCCATGCCGTCAGCCCTCGCAGCACGGTTCACCACGGGCGAGTTGGCCGTGCTCCGCATCGTCGCGGACGAGTTTCAGGCCCGCCAGGTGTGCGCCCTGTGTCTCGATGCCATCGCGGCCCGAGCCGGGGTGTCTCGCACGCTCGCCAAGGGCGCACTCCGGCAGGCCCGACGCCTAGGGATGGTCGAGATCCACGAAAGGCGCAGGACGGGCGCCAAGAGCCTTCCGAACCTTGTCCGCGTCGTCGACCGCGAATGGCTAGCCTGGATGAAGCGGGGCGCCTCGCAGGCCAAATCTGGGACGAACGGCATAGGGGGCAGATTTGCGCCTACCACGGATAGAAGGTTGGTAACTACGGGGACGACGAGGCCAGCAGAGAACCTGCAAGGGGCTATCGAGAGGGGCAAGGCAAACTGCAAGGGAATTGCTTGAGCCGGCAGCCTTTGCAGCGCAGATCACCTAAGCCATCCTTGCCCCAAGTGCGCCCAGGGCGTACATTGCGCTATGGAGTTCGATTGGCACGACGAGAAATCGGAAGCCAACCTGCGGGAACGTGGGTTCGGGTTCGATTTCGCCGTGCTGGTCTTTCTCAGCCGGACCCTGCACCAAACCGACGAGCGCCAAGACTACGGAGAAACCCGCGTCAACGCCCTCGGAGAGATCGAGGGCGATATCTACCACATCACGTTCACGGATCGCGGCCCCGTGCGCTGGATCATCTCGGCCCGCCGCGCCAACCGGAAGGAGCGCCAACGATGGCACGCATCAGCTTAGAGCAGCTTCGTACCAACCGGCCACAGGTGGACCGCGAGAAGCTGGACGCCACGACGGAAGCTGATATCCGACGCCACACGATCGAGGACGGGCAAGACCCAGATACGGCACCCGTGGGCTATCGCCTCGTACCACCGCCCGCGGAAATCCGGAGCAATTTGGGCCTGACGCAACATGGGTTCGCGCAGGTGCTTGGCGTCCCCTTAGCGACCTATCGGAACTGGGAACAAGGCCGGAAAGCGCCTGACCCCGCCGCAGCGTCCCTGCTGACGATCTTGTACCGCGAGCCGGAAGCCGCTTTGCGTGCGCTGCGTTCCGGCGCCACGCGCCCGCAAACGGTTGCCTTTGATGCTTGCACCTTCAAGAAAATCACAAAGATCAAAGCGACCCGCAAGGTGGTAAGGGATGCCGTTGCGGCGCCCGCCAAGCCCAAAGGAAAGCCTCGCCGGCTCTCAGGGAAGGCCACAGAAGCGAAAGACCGAGCTTAGGTTTGTTACCCGACCCAGATTGTACCGCGGCTGCCAGCACTCCATCTCGGCCATTCGCGCCGAGGAGGAGAGCGGTTAACCCTAGCGACGCTCTATCCGCCGATGGCAGCCGCGACGATCCTGAATGTCTTTCTGTTCGCCCTGGCGTGGAAAGGGACGCAGATCGAGAAACGCGACGGCGAACCGCCGTGGTCGCTCGTTCTTGGGCTGCTCGCATACCTGGGGGCGCTCGGAGCCTTCGTCTACTTCTCGCTTAACCGCCCCCTGGTCTCAGGGTTCGACGTGTTCATGGTCGCTTTTGGAGCGCAGGCCATGGGCGGAGCGATTGTCCATGCCTTGTTGCACGCCTTCATTTTCTCACGCGGCCAGCGCAAGGCCGACCGTGCTTTCGCATTTGTGGGCGCCCTGTTCCTCGCGGGCATCATGGTCGCGGGTGTGCTCGGCACTTAGCGTCGGTGACTTGATGGCTTCAGAAGACGGGGCCTCCATCATCGGATCAGCCATGTGCCCGTGTAGGTCACAGCGGCCGAGTAGATGGGATGGCCATCCTCATCCGTCACCAGAACCGAGAAGGCTTGGTGCTCGCCGTCTTTAGGCACTTCGTACGCCGCGATCTCGGGCAGGACCGACTTTGCGTGACGAGCAGCCTCCTCAGGGCCAGCGAGGTCCATGCCCTCATCGTCACGAAGTGTCTGGCCATTATGGATATCGAAGAAGTAGCGAGGCATGGGCTCTCCACCCGTAAGAACAATTAGCTATCTCACATAGCCGAGTAAGGCGGTGTCTTGGGATGCAGGTGCAGGTAGTTCGGGTTGAAGCCCGCATAGCTCTTGATGGCCGCTACGTCAGGTAATGTGACATGTCGCTCCTTGAACACCACCAGCCCCAAACGTCGTAACTCCTGGAGCACCCGGTTGATGTGGACGTTCGACAGCCCGGTTGCATCGCCGAGGTCGAGTTGGGTCAGGGGGAGCGGATAGCTGTTCTCCGTCGCAAGCCNCAGCCCCAAACGTCGTAACTCCTGGAGCACCCGGTTGATGTGGACGTTCGACAGCCCGGTTGCATCGCCGAGGTCGAGTTGGGTCAGGGGGAGCGGATAGCTGTTCTCCGTCGCAAGCCMCACCACCTGAAGGCGGATCAGGARCTCGCAGAACAGGTGTGCGACCTGCTCATCGGCCGAACGACGGCCCATGCACACCAGCCATTCCCGGAGGATTGCTTCATCGACGAGGCCGGCCCACTGCAAGGCACGGTTCAGGCCCGGATGTTTCCCGCAGAGGCCATTCATCACCGAACGCGGGATACGCACCACGTCGCAGGAGCTGATCGTTCCGATGCTGTGATCCATCTCGCCGAGGATCGACACGTTCAGGTCGCAGACGCGGGATACGCACCACGTCGCAGGAGCTGATCGTTCCGATGCTGTGATCCATCTCGCCGAGGATCGACACGTTCAGGTCGCAGAAGTCTCCCGGGATGAGGAAGCCAACAATCGACCGCCCTCCGCCTGCAAGAACCTTATAACGGCAGGCGAAGCCCCTCTGGATCAGGTGGACGTGATCGGGCACGTCCCCCTCTAAAATGAGGGCTGTTCGAGACTGAACCTTGCGCAGATGCGCACTTGCTCCCGTAAGGGCTTTCTCGTCCTCCCCGGAGAGCGAGAAACGGCGGCCGAGCTTTTGGATGAACGGATTGAGCATGAGCCCTCCCGGGCCATGCCCCACAGTCAGTATGCCGACCTAAGCTGTGAGATTGCAGAAGGTTGCGCTCGGCTCGGGAACATTACTCCCTCCGTCATACCAAGCTAACAACAGCGCCAGTAGCCCTCAGCCCAAGCGGATTACCTATCGGGTTCCCAGCTAGATATTGGCTCAGGTCGTACGGAATTGCGCAATCTACCCGATGCCAATCAGAAATCTGGCAATGAGCCTCAAATGCTGGACACTAGCGGACATCCCCGCCTGTAGCGTATCGGCTGGTTTCGAGGGGCTGGTTTCGAGGGGCTGTGCGAGAGCCCGTATGGTCGGCGCCCCACCCTGGAAGGACTGCCGAGCCCGCGACGCTGCAACGCCTCCTGTCAGAGCCCGCCGGCCGGCATCCCGTGCCCCGTAGGCTGCACCTGCCGCTGACGGCCCCCGCGATCAGGTCGAATGCCTTCGCCACCGCCCCATGGCGCTTACAAGGCGCAGCGTATCGGAAGGGTGAAGTGTCCGCTTCCATACCCTTTGCAGCTAAACTGAAACCGTAGCGACTGCCCTGCCGTAGCGGCTGACACGGCGCATGGCGAAGGCAGGATATGGAAAAACCGCATTACGTCGTTCAGCGCAGCCGTTCAGGCAGGTTCAACTTCACGCTCTTGACGAGCGCCGGGCGTCTTACAGGGTCCGTCGTAGTCCCCATTGATGGTCGCTCAAGTGACGAGATCAAACGGCTGGCCTTTGAACAAATCCGAGTGCTTGCCGAAGACTTTGCCCGCGTCCAAGTTGCAAAAGACTTACCTCCTGACAGCAGCCCGGCCGAGCCTGTCGAGGGCTTAGCTTGAAGTCCCACGTCGGCATTTTTGAACGATCTAATCGCAACGCTTTGGCCGGCCCCGTATTCGCCCCGTAGATACGGGGAAGCGCAGACCTCAACAATCCTCAACAATCCGGCCCTCGCGCGCCCGCGCGTACTGGTCGCGAAATGCCCGCCCAACCTTAGCAATCCTTAACAGGCGGTCCCTCGCGCGCGGGCGCGTATTGCTGTCGAAACTCAGAAGGGTCGTAGCTCAGCGCTGCGGTTCTGTCCGCGGCCAGCAGGGGGCACCGGCTAGCTGTTTCCGCCCTGTATTATCAGTGAGTGCAGGCCCTTATCAGGGTTTCCGAAAACTCCTAGACCTGAGCTCAACCGGCATGAGCGCGTGAAGGGCTGCTTTGAGAGGAGAACGGACCCTTCGCCCTGAAGGGGACATTCCGCCTCCGAGTAATCCTGCGTGAGACCCACGATTTGAGGCCCGGGAGCGGGCGCAATCCCTCGCCCGTCGCGTATTATGAATACGGAACTGTCCTTATCTTCGCAGCGGCTCAGGTAGTTCTAAGTTTGGAGGATGGCCATCAATACAAAATCATCGGGCCGCCCGTTTTTTTAACATAAATCACACGGGATTGAACCTTGCACGGGAGCCATTCGCTTTCTTGAGCGTACCGCTTCATGGACCGGCTTCTCTCATCCTCCCCTCCCTACGCCCTAGTCGTCGAAGGCCATGTGCTCGTGCGCATGGACGCTGTGGCCATCCTCGAGGATGCGGGCTTCCGGGTGCTCGATGTGGTAACAGGTGATGAGGCCATGCACCTGCTCGATCAGCACGGCCGAGAGTTCGCCCTGCTGTTCATAGCTGTGGGCCTCAGCGGCCAACATGACGGGTTCGCGCTGGCCCGTAAGGCCGCCTCCGAGCACCCGCACATCGGTATCTTGGTGGCCTCAGGCCACCACACGCCCGCTCCAGGTGATCTGCCGGACACGGCTTGCTTCATCGAGAAGCCGTTCAGCGCTGGGGTCGTTCACGATCACCTCCGGCGCATCCTGCCGGACGATAGGAAGCCAGAGGCGTTGAAGTCGGGAAGCAGCCCTCTCCGGGGTCTGTAAAGGGTGGCGATCGGACCGTAGCTCTTGATCCAGAAACCGACGTACCATCTCAGACGGCAAACGAGCGCTTCAAGAAACGCCGGACTGTGAGATCGCTTACGCGAATAGGATTACTACTCGGCCGCCTTCATAAGAGGTGCGGAGACGGCTGCGTTCCGGATGAAGGCCAACACCTTAGCTCGATCTTGCTGATGCTCGATCAGTGACCAGAGCCGCAGCAGCTCATGTGTTTCTGCGAAAGTGCTTGAAGGCTGTTCAGAGAACGCAGAGACCGGGCATCCGAGGGCAGAGGCGATCCTGCTCAACGTCGTTGCCGCACGAGAAGCGGCACCATCGTCATCATCGAGCTTGGACATCGGCTGCTCTGGCGTTCTGAATTGTACGTATCCGTACAAAAATGTAACGCACGGTCTGATCAAAATTACAATCCGTTCCAGAATGCGTATGAATACTTCCTGCCACGCTTGTATGTTTTAACATAAGATGGTTTTTTAATTGAGGAAGCGGAGGCTCAAGATAAAATGAACGACGACGAACGTTTCGAAGCCATGGCAGATGCCTGCCTCAAAGCTCATGAAGCGGTCGTCGACATCGGTAAACCCGTGATGCTTGCTATAACACGTGCTCTCCTGTGGCAGGTCGGGCAAGAATTAAGCCAGCGCGAGGCTCGCCGAGAGAAGATGCTCCGTGAAGCTGAGGACGTACACAGAGACGGTGCTGACCCTGCTTTCCACCCACCCCAGTCATAGGCCACTGCCTCGCTGAGCAGCCTGTAAGCGGCCGTTCCCGGCTTCTACAAAGGGTTGCAAGCGGACGGTGCCATGCGCCAGACGTAGTCTGTCACAGACCGAAGACCAATGCCGCCTCCCGATCGGCCGCGTTCATCACCCTCGCTCGAATGACACCCATCGCGACCAGCTTCCGGTCGTAGGTCCGCCAGCGCATCCACTTCGGCTTGTTCGGCATGGGCGCTAGGACGTTGACCGAGCCCCCGAGGCGCACCCGCTGTCGACGCAGCCGGGTAATCTGCCGATCGCGCGGCGTCATCCTCTGGACGGCATAGGCGAGGCGATGCGCCTTCCGTGAGGCGAACCGGGCGCCACCCTGCGGCAGGAATAGATCCGCGCACAACACGCCCGACCACGGGCAGGACCACCACCAACGGAAGCCGCCCAGCGGCATCGCCACGGCCTCGATACCGACGCGGTAGGAGTGTTCTGCAACTCCCCCAGGTACGGGGGCGTCATGGGTCAGCACCACGTCACCCGATAGCCCGTCCTTGCGCAGGTCGATGTCGAACCGGACCCGCTTTGCGACGTGCGGGAAGGCGCCCCCATGCACCAGGTCGCCGGACCAGCCAAACGCCCCTTGTCGGACGCTCATCAGCTTCGACAGGGGCAAGCGCAGACAGCTTTCGACGGTTGGCCGCCCCCCGGTTAGACCGCTACCCATCCCGCCCATGTGCCTCGCTCCGGTTCTACGAAATCGATTGCCGAACCTGTCGTTTTCAACGCACGGCGCGCCCGGCTTCCGTGAGGGCGACGAGCGATCCCGGTCCACAGTGTGAACGCCGCTGGACGAGGCCCCGCCGGGCGAGGAGCGCCAGGGCCCGCGACGGGTTCATGCCCTCCCCGGCCCGAGGCTTGCCCCGCAGCAGGTTCGGCCGGACTCGTTCATTGCCGTTCCCCCGGGCGGCCTCCGCTTGCCGCTGCCCGTGCTCAAAGAGGGCGAGCTGTTCGATGTGCCCAGGCGAGCCGAGGGCAGCCATTCGGCGCAGATCCGCACGTTGGGCATCAACCGCCCGCTCGGCATGGGTCGCCCGCTTCATCTCTGGCGTGGGTTCGATGTCGAGCGTCGCGGCGATCACGTCGAAGGGCTCAAACCAGCAGGCCCCGTGCTCCCCTTCCAGCGCACGCAACGCCTTGAGGATCAGCTTTTGCCGGTTGCCGAGCCCGCGCCCCATCTCCTGCCCCTAAGTGTATGATTTCACTGCCCAGCAATGCGCGAAAGACCCACCCCAGGCAACCGGAGCCCCTTGGCGGGCGGCATCCGCGGCAATCTGTGGGACGATCAGTTCATGAGCGTACGGAGCCGGTCATTCTCTAATTTCGAGAGGCGACGTCCAAGCTCCAGCAGGAGCATGTCGATCATGTTCTGCAGAAGAGGTTCAGCGAGCTTCTGGATGGCGCCTCGAGCGGCAAGACAATGCTCGGCAGCGTCCTCCAAGGGGTGGCTTGCGCGGTCAGGCATCCTAGCCAAATAAGCGGCTTCCTCAGCCCGGTTTTGCGTGATGTCGATCAGGAAGCCGGTGCCTCGCCGAGGCTGGCCTATCTCGTCCAACTCGATAAGACCGCGAGCCAAAACCCACCTCATGGTGCCATCGGCCGAGTGAACGCGATACTCCTGCACGTAGGAGCGACCCGCCTTTGCGCTTTTCGCGATAATTTCCGCGGCTTCCGCTCTGTCCTCAGAATGAATGGCTTTCAGGAACAGGCTCAGCGGCACCCCGCCCTGCGCCGCAGCAGGTTCGACGCTGAAGAGCAGAGCAACCGTTGCGTCTGCGTACAAGCGGTCATTGGGGATATCCCAATCCCAACGCCCGATCACATCTGACGCGTCGATCGCAGCCTGCAACTGGATCTGCGAAGCCTTGGCCATACCTGCCCCGCCGTGCCGCACCACTGCCTCCAAACCTTCGTTATTTAGTCCATCACTTGAATGTGAGACCTTTTTAAGGTTAGTTAACATGCGGTAATTTGTCTGCCCCTGTGGCCACGATACAGCCACGCTTCTTACATACATTCCAATCTACGATGCGCGCAGTTCGGGTTTCTGGAGCATACTATTGGGGACAGGATGTGGGCCGTAAGCTGAACCCTATCGAAGCCGCTTACTCTAGCTTTCCTGATGCGAGTGTGGCGACGAGCCCTATTCCACCGAGCCGCCGTCAGCTGCTCCAGCAGCAAATCGCCGAGCAGCTTGGGATTTCGCCCGACGAGTTCAGCGAGGTACCTCTGCCGCCTTCCGGTACTCCAAAAGGAGGTGCCTCTGCTGGGGCCTTCGACATAGCACTCAGCCGTGAGTGCCTCGAGCTGCTCGAAGCCTACTCTCGGATCACAGACCCAGAGCAGCGCCGTCGATGCCTGCAAGCTGTTCGTGAGGCGGCTGATGGCTCGGCTGATGCGGGCCTAACGCCAGAGATGTGACGGCTGGAGCAGACCTAAACTTCGTGTAAGGCAGAGGGGTAAATACCGACCCAATAACGCCGTGGAGAGCGGTTCAGCCAATCCTCAGAAGCGGACGTTGGCCCCCGATGCAGGCTGCAGGTAGCCTGGGTTGAATTCGCCAATCTCCTGGACATGCGGCCCTGTCGCAAACCCGTGGCGTTTACCCCGCGTTGACCATAGAGCCCGCATGGCACCTCCTGTTTCGGAGGCCACCCCATGATCCTGTCCGCCATAGCCGCGAAGCTGAAGCAGCGCTCCAAAGCCGATTTCAAGGGCCGGCACTACGAGGCGGCCCTGATCGTTCAGGCCGTCGCCTGGTACCTGCGTTACCCGCTGAGCTATCGTGACATCGAGGAGCTGTTCCTGGAGCGCGGGGTCGAGGTGGACCACAGCACCCTGAACCGTTGGGTGCTCGCCTACGCGCCGTTGATCGAGAAGCGGCTGCGCCAATTTCGCAAGCCGCACTGCGGGTCGATCCGGATCGATGAGACCTACATCAAGGTGCGTGGTGAGTGGCGCTACCTCTACCGAGCTGTCGACAAGCACGGCAACCCAGTCGACTTCCTCCTCACCGCTAACCGCGATCTCGACGCGGCCAAGCGGTTCTTCCGTAAGATGCTGGCGGATCAGCCACTTCTTGCGCCCGATCGGATCGGCACGGATGGTGCCAGCACCTATCCACCCGCGATCGTGGCTGCGAAGAGCGATAGTCTTCTGCCCCACGCGCCGCTCCACTACGTCACCAAACATCTGCAGCAAGGCATCGAGAGCGACCACTTCCGGGTCAAGAAGAACATGCCCCGGATCGGCGGCTTCCGCTCCTTCCATACAGCGCGACGCACGATCTGCGGCTTCGAGGCCATGCTCTGGCTGCGGAAGGGCTTCGGTTTCGCCGGCGCGTGGACGGTCCGCGAGCAGAACCGTCTTCTCGCACTCTGCTTTGGGCTTCCGCAGGCGAACAAAGCGTGAAAGCAGAACGGTAGAGAGCCTTCCGCGGCCTGACACTGAGTTCGCGACAGGCCCGTCTGGAGCCCTTGCGTCAGGCCGACGCTTGGTGCGGCATCCCTGCTCGTGTCCCAGGAACGCGACCTCACTGCCTCTTGTGCGCCTGAGTAGCCATCCTAGCGACTTTTGACGGTGCGTCGTTCAAGTGATGCCGAGCACGCGGATCAGCAACAGACTGACCCCGATCAGAACAGCCAGCGATGCAGTGACAGCGAGCGTGACGCGCCCACCGACGCGTGCAAGCACACGGACATCGACGCCAAGACCAAGAGCGGCCATCGACAACACGGTGAGGAACCCCGCGAGTTGGGTCAGCGGCTTCACCGCGACGTCCGGGATCAGACCGAGAGAGCGCAAAGTCGCTAGCGCCAGGAAGCCGAGGATAAACCATGGCACCAACTTGGTGAGGCCGAGCCGCCCAGCCTTCCGTGTTGGAGTGCCGGGCTCGACCGGAAGCCGCGAGGCAATCAGTGAAAAGGCCACCACGACGGGGCCGAGCATGAGAACGCGTACGAGCTTAACCAGCGTGCCAACTTGCGTGCTCAGGAGGCTCACGGGCACGGTCGCTGCCAGCACTTGCGGCACCGCGTAGACCGTCAGCCCCGCCAGCACCCCATACTGGTTATCGCTCATCCCGGCCAGCGGCACGAACAGGGGCAGCCCGAGCACCATGAGCACACCTAAAACCGCCGTGAAGGCAATCGAAGCGGCGATGTCCTTGGCTTGAGCCCCGATCACCGGCGCGACCGCGGCGATGGCTGAGTTGCCACAAATTGCGTTGCCACAGGCCACCAGGATAGCCATGCGCGCGGGCAGGCCGAACGCACGGCAAATGAGAAAACTCGTTACGATGCCGAGGATCACCGTTCCGACGATACCTCCCAAGAGCGCCGGGCCAGAAGCGAGGATCGCGCCAAGGCTGAGCGAGACTCCAAGCAGGGTAACGGCGACTTCCAAAAGCTGCTTGGCGGAAAAGGCAATGCCGGTGTGGAAGCGCGCATCGGGTGCCCAGGCAGTGCGCACTGCGATGCCGAGCAGGATAGCCAACACCAGGGCCTCAACATAAGGGTGACCGGAGACATGCTCTTCCAAGGCCTGCGCGGCCATGGCAATGAGCGTGATCACTACGCACAGGCCAATGCCAGGCAGAACCGATGCCGGCGAGACAGGCTTTTCGCGGAGCACTGCCATTGCGGGGGCTTTCTGGGATGCGTCTAGGCTCACGATGCGGCTTTGAGGCGTGTTGGGAAGAAAACGTTCGTTGGTTCTCCATTGCGGAGAAGTACTCTCTCCAGAGGGAGTGAAGTTCGGAAAACCCCTCCCTTGCTTGAGACGGCCTTGGGCGCGACATATCTTGTCATGCGCAACACTCCTGACACGTGGTCATCACCGATCACTTTCGATCCCTTCGGCGAGCCGGTCCCCGAGGGCGTTGCGCGCGCTTACAGATCTACCGCGGGCGACCACACCGCTCGCCGAATCGGCGGTGTGATATTCTGGAGCTTGGCGCTTCTGATCCTGGCTGGACGCATCTACGCCGCTGACCTGCCTGTGGTTCAAACGGTCGCCTCGTACGCCGCAAAGGTCGTGGCTCTGATCTGAGGCCTGAGCTATTTTTCCCAACCCGCGAATGCTGGGCTGTAGAAGCTTTTAATAGGTCGCTGTTAGGTAAGCGGCGATGACCTTGGCGTCGGCCTCAGCGATCGGCGCATGGTAGACTTTGATCATCTTACTCACCTCGGCTTCCCAGAACGCCTTGCCTTTCCCTGGCGGCTGCATCGCAATGTAGTCGACGGAGTGGCAGCTCATGCAGTTGGCTTGCGCCGCCTCGAAGCCGATTATGTGAGTCGTGTCCGTCCCACCTTGGGGTGCTCGCAGCTGTGCCGTGGGCTCGGGTAGCGCGTAACTCCGAGGCTCGGCCACGGCCGTGCCGGCAGCGAGTATGAGTGCGATGCTGGTGACAAGAAATCGCGTCATCCCATTCTCCCTCAAGCCGCCCGCACGCGGGTGCTCTCAACCACGTTGCGCATATAGCCGGCCGGGTTCCAGCGCGGTTCCATCGGCTGGCTCGTGCCATCGTTAGCCGTCGCTTTGACCCGAATGATGTGGGAGCCGGCGGGAAGGTCGACGTCCAGGGTCCAGGCCCGAAAGGCGTAACGCCCAAAATCCTGACCCAGCTTGGCAGGCAGCCAGGTTCCCCCATCGTTGGCGGAGACCTCAACCGTCTTGATGCCGGAGCCGCCGTCGAAAGCGATGCCGCGCAGCGGCGTCGAGCCCGCCTTCACGCTGGCTCCATCGATCAGGTTTGTGAGGAAGGAGCGCACGTTGAAGCGCCCGATCGGTACGGTGCTGGCTGCCGCCTTGCCGGGCTCGGTGCAGGCGCAGGGCGTGTCGGGGATACGGTAGGCGGTCTTCATCCAGAACCCCTCGAACGGCTTGTCGAGTACGGTGATCGCGTTGAGGTGCTTGACCCAGTAGGTGCCGTAGAGCCCCGGCACGACGAGGCGTAAGGGGTAACCGTTGAGCCAAGGCAGTTCCTGCCCGTTCATCCCCCAAGCCAGCATCACCTCGCCGTCGCGAGCGTGGTCGATGTTCAAGGCCTTCGCGAAGTCCGGCGTCTCCGGGATCACAGGTCCATCAAGCCCCTCGAACGCGACCTGGACGGAGCCCGCCTTTACGCCCGCCTTATCCAGCACGGTCTTCAGCGACACGCCGGTCCAGCGCGCACAGCCCATCGCACCGTTTGCGAGTTGGCCACCGGCCATACGTGGTTCGAAGAAGCCGCGGGAATTGCCTGAGCACTGGTTGACCGCGACGACCTCTGTTTGCGGCATTGCCTTGAGATCGGCCAGCGCGAGTGAAACCGGCGCTTCGACGTGACCCTGTACTGCGAGGCGGAAGGTGTCCGGGTCGATCTCTGTGGGGATGTCGGCGAGGTGATATCGCACGAAGAACGCGTCGTTCGGAGTGATCACCCCCTCGTCAAAGACCGAGAACGGCGTCTCGAGCTGCGGCGGCCGGGCCGTCATCTGCAACAGCGGGCGCTTGCCCGGATAAGCCACCAGTGGGCGCTCGCCATTGCCGAAGGGCAGACCGACCTCGGCCGCGAGGACCGAACGTCCGACCAGCGCTAGGGCGCCTGCGCCGAATAGGACCTCACGTCTGGGAATTTCTTTCCTCATTGCACACCTCTCTTGAAAAGCAGCTTCGGAGGTGGTCAGGCGCCGAGGCCGAGCCCCAGCAACCGGTTTGCATTGCGCCAGAGTGCAGCGTCGAGTGCGTCTTCAGAGAGTCCGAGCTGGCGGAAATCCTCCACGCCCTGCCGCATTGGCCTGAACGGGAAGGAGGAGCCAAACAGGAACTGATCCCGCATGAAGCTGTTGGCCGCCTCAACGTAGAGGCCGCCGCCGGGCGCAAAGGTGTACATGTCGGGCGAGACGAAAACGTTCTCGTTGCGGAAAGCCACCGTCACCATTTCGGCGACGTTCGGGTAGAAGCCGTGGCAGCACACGAGCGGCAGCTTCGGAAAGGTCTTCGCCACCCGATCGACCGCGAGCGGGTCGTTAAGGCGCAAGTCGGGCGTCGTCGGGCCAGACATCACGAAAGCTGGAACCCCCAATTCCTGGCACAGCTCGTAGAGCGGCATCAGGCGCTCGTCGTCGGCGCGCATGGCTTCTCCGTAGAAGCCAGCATCGAGGTTGACGCCTTTGAAGCCGAGTTCGGTTACCGCGCGGCGGGCCTCGGCCACGGCAGCATCACGGCCGAGCTCCACTGGGTCTACTGAGGCGATACCGACCAGCCGCTTCGAGTTGTGTCGAGCGACCGTAGCAAGGTCGTCGTTGGCAATCCGCACGCCCGGCACCGAGCGGGCGACCATGACGGCGACGTCGATGCCAGCCCCGTCCATTTCCGCAGAAAAGCCCTCAACGGTCATCCCTCGGGTAAAGTGGTCGATCTCGCGGCCGCCAACACGCCCGTTCAGCCAGCGCACAACGCCGTACTCAGGAGTGTCAGGCGCCCCACCAAAGAACTTGTGCAGGAAGGTCGGGCGGCTACGCATGTCTACGATCGGCATGGCTTCTTCACTCCTTGTTAGGGGGAACCCGGCGCACGATCCTGAGCGCCAGGTTGGTCAGATCAGTGAGAGACCGTCTCCAGCACCTTGCCGCGCGTCTCGACGCCAAGCGTCAGGACGAGGAGAGCTGCGATGAGGAAGCCACCCGCACCGACCTGGAAGGCAGTGGCGGGGCCGTAGTTCTGCACCAGCACTGGCACGATCATGGGCCCAAGGATGGCGCCGATCCGCCCGAAGGCCGAAGCGAAACCAGCTCCCGTCGCCCGGGCACGGGTGGGGTAGAGTTCCGGCGTGTAAGCGTAGAGACAGCTCCACATACCAAACATGAAGAACTGCATCACGAAGCCCGAGACGAACAGCCAAGTCTGATCGACGGCGTTACCGTATAAATATGCAGCGATCGCCGAACAGATAAGAAAGGCCGCCGTAGTGGGCTTGCGCCCAATCTTCTCCAAGAGTAGCGCCGCAGTGAAGAAGCCGGGGATGCCACCCACCGTGATCAGCGTCACGAAACCGACCGAGCTGACGATCGAGAAGCCACGCTCCTTCAGGAGCACCGCGATCCACGAGTTGAGGCCGAAGAAGCCGATCAACGCGAAGAACCACATTCCGAAGGCCATGACCGTGCGCAGGCGGTACTCAGGCGAGAACAGCGTCGCGATTGGGTTTTGATACGGTACGGGCGCCGTGACTGCGTCCACAAGGGACGGCGCTACCGGCGGTAGCGGCCGGCCAGTGGCGCGTTCAACTTCCCGCTCCATCGTCGTCATCACGGCTTCGGCCTCAGCGTGGCGGCCCTTGTCAGCGAGCCAGCGCGGGGATTCTGGCATGGAGCGGCGCACTAACAGCACCACCATCGAAAGCAGGCCCACAATCACAAAGGCCCAACGCCAGCCGAGATAAGGCAGCACGAAGAAGCTGATCGCACCGGAGAGCACGTATCCGATGGCCCAGAAGCCCTCCATGAAGGCGATGTACTTGCCGCGCACGTTGGCCGGCACAATCTCCGAGACCATTGCTTGCGCGACCGGGGCCTCGCCGCCGACCCCGACACCGATCAGGAAGCGGCAGGCCATCAGGACCGGCAAGCTCCAGGCCGCCGCAGCCGCGAGACTGGCAAGTCCCCAGACCACCATCGTGACCTGGAATACGGCCTTGCGCCCGAAGCGATCGGCGGCAGTGCCCGCCACAATGTTACCGAGAAGCTGACCTGCGAAGGTCATCGCCGCGAGCTGGCCTGCCTCAGTGGGCGTGAGCCCGAAGGCGACAACAATCGAACCTAGCAAGAAGGTGAGCAGCGCCACGTCGACCTGGTCGACCAGCCAGGCGGAGGCAATGATTGCGAACACCTTCCGCTGGTACGCCGACATCGGCAGCCGCTCCAGCCGTCCGGCGATGTTGGCCGTGGCAGCAGCAGCGGCTTGGTTTGAAGCGGTGATTTCGATCCCCATACCGATCGGGGGGTCCGTAGCAAGGTGCATGGCGTGTCTCCTGGACGTTTCCTCGTTGGCGTCCAGGACGTACGCCGCGAACGCCGCCTGGACTTTCTTGAGCGTGTAAACAGCCCCTCATCCAATCAGACCGAACGAGTTCGAGGCGGCATCATTTTTCTAATTTTTGCTCGTCCTGCAGGATAACTTTGCTCCCCTTTCCACGATTTGCACTAATATAATTCTATTTTGGCCTTATAAGTTGTGGTTATGGCCCTCAACCTCCACCTCCTGCGTTTCTTCGCGACCGTCGCTCAGACTGGCAGCTTCTCCCGAGCAGCTGAGGAGCTGCACGTGAGCCAACCCGCAATCTCGCAAGGGGTACGGGATTTTGAACTGCAGGTGGGATGTCGACTGCTTGACCGTGGCGCTCGAGGTGTCCGCCCGACTCGGGAGGGCGAAGCCTTGCTGCGACATGCCAGAACTCTTTTCGCCATGGAGAGGGCAGCTGAAGAGGAACTATACGCTCTGCGGGGCCTCGGGAGCGGGATGCTACGGATCGGCGCAAGCACCACAATCGCAACTTACATGATCCCAACTTACCTCGGCATTTTTCATCGCGCGTATCCAGGTATTGAACTCAGCATTATTAGTGCCAATACGCGAGCTATTGCTGCCCTTCTGATTGAGCATGCAATCGATGTCGCATTGGTTGAGGGACCCGTTGAGGATCCGAGTATTGTCAGCGAAGCTTGGCGTCAGGACGAGATGGTTTTAATCACCTCACCGGAGCACACCTTCGCGAAGGCAGCTGAGCCAATTGATCCCGCACGCATTTCGGAAGAAATCTTTATCGTCAGGGAGCCAGGCTCTGGATCACGGGAAATCGTATCCGAAGCATTAAGTGCTAATAAAATCTGCCCAATTCGACGACTTGAAGTCGGAAGCACAGAGGCGATCAAGCAACTTGTGGCAAGCAGCCTTGGAGTAGCAATGGTCTCGGTCGCTACAATTCGTGACCAGATTTCCGTCGGTACAATAGTCGTCGTCCCGATCCGCGATCTGCGGATCGAGCGGGTTCTATGGCGGCTGAGTGTGTCAGGACGCCTTTCTAATCCAGCGACAATTGCATTCAACAAGCTAATAAATTTATAGCTTAAATTTTCATATGCATCGATATTTAAATCGAAGTTTTTATTGATGACTATGAAAAGATCGTGCAGGTAAAACAAAGCTAATTTCCTCTGCTTCGAGCGCAGGAATTATTTTTGTAAATAAAACGACCGTATTCCCGACAGTCAGAAATCTGTCTTTGATCGAAGCCCACGCCCTCTAGGCGCATGTCGGGAAAGGCAGCCCGAAAATCATGTGTCGTGAAAACGGTGTTCAAATTTCACGACAGCGGGGGCGCTTTGGCGGTAGCAGTGGCTTGGATCAGAGCCGGTGTCGGAGGCTTCATCGATCATTAGGCATACCGCTGTCGCCACGAACTTATGAGGGACCCAGCGGTCAAGCGTCACGGTTCACCGCGGAATGCCTCAGTTCGAACCAACCCTTCCGACGCTGCGCACCCTGGCCCTGCTGTCGCTGCGAGACGCTGATGTTCTCCTCGGCTTCGCGGAGCGTCTGTACGGTGCCCAATCCACGATCGAGGCACGCTGGGCTCTACGCCGCATCGACACCTACCGCCGTCTCTTGGGTCTCCCCCAATCCATCAGCGGCATAGAGAGGCTAGCGGCCAGATCCATTCAGCGCGGAGAGACAGGCTGTCGAGCCACCGTGATAGCGATTGGTACTGCACGACACGGGGTCGTAAGGCAGTCCAACCAAGCGAAGCTGCGGCTCGTCGGGTAGGGCTTGCCCGAACGCTCAGGCTGGCCGTCAGAAGCGACCTCCCATAGGCGTTGGACAGCTATCAAAACTTCCGAGAAGAACGGTTATCGGAAGTTAAAGGATCGCAGCCCTGGCGCAACTGAATTCGCGAAAACCTGAAACACTGAAACATGCAAATCGGGCCTTCCGTGTTTCCCGCTTGCGCGAACCCCGGCCGTCATGGTTTCCGAGCTTCAGGCCGTCAGCAAATCCTTAAGCCGTGAACGCCAGAATGTCTGGACCCCTGAACCCCCGACGCGGGACGCGACCCCTATGCATGTGATCCTCGTCGCGACCCAGAAAGGGGGCGCCGGCAAATCCACGATCTGCGCGCACTTCGGGGCCTTGGCCGAACGGCAGGGCAAAACGCTCCTCATTGACGCCGATCCGCAGGGCTCGCTTACCGATTGGTACACGAGCCGGCAGGCCGATACGCCGCTCCTCGTCCAAGCCGACGCGACCAGCATCGGGCCGATACTGGACACGGCAGAGGGCGAAGGGGTCGCCTGGGTCATCATCGACAGCGCCCCCCACAATGCCCCCTTGATGGCCTCGCTTATGAGCCGGGCCAGTGTGACCGTCGTTCCGGTTCGCCCCGGGCCTTTCGATCTCAAGGCCGCCGGCAAGACGCTGGACATGGCTCGCGCCCTGAAAGCCCCCATCGCCTGCATCATCAATGCGGCCCCGCCCATCACGCGCGAGAACGAACCAAGCGTGGTTGCGGAGGCCCGTATCGTCCTGACGAGCATGGGCGCGCCCGTCCTGCCTGGTCAGGTCTCGCAACGGGCCAGCTTCTCGCACGCGCTCATCACCGGCCAGAGTGTGACCGAGTATGACCCTGACGGCCGAGCGGCTTCCGAGATCGCGGCCATGTGGTCGGCAGTTACGAAGCTTGCCGAGAGCTTCCCCCGGAAATCCTGACCCCCTGAAACTCTGAGACCCTGAGAGCCCGAACGATGGCGGCACCTAAGCGGCCCACCCTCACGCACCTTGCAGTCCCCAAGGCAGCGCAGCCCGCGCCCCAGGTCGAGGCGGCACCGACGCCGCCGGTAGACACCCCGGCAGCGCCGCAAGCATCTGCGCCCAGCGGCAAGCGGGTGCCGACGCCGCGGCGAGCCCCGCAGGACATGAAAACGGTTCAGGTTCGCATCAACAAGCGCGGATGGATGGCCCTGCGCAATCTCGCGTCCGACAAGGATCTGAGCCTGGAGGCGCTGATGGTCGAGGCGTTGAACGATGCCCTGTTGAAGCATCAGCAGCCGCCCATCGTGGAGCGTCGTACGGGCGAGCGCGGCACGGAAGGCATCGAGGCAGAGTGAACGCGATAAGGGTACGCTAACGGCGTACCCTTATCTGCCGAAACGCTGAGCCACGGAATACGTCAAACCCGGTTTTCAGGTGTTCAAAATTTCAGGTTTTAAGCGGTTCAAAGTTTCGGGGATCTCGGGGTCAGCGCTCTCTTTCCCGGCAGTCTCCCTCGCCTTGGTGAAGGCTCCCTCTCCCTGTCCTTCGTTTGCTCCATGATCGACCTCATGATTGGGTCGTCCTTGCTCGCAAAGGCAGGGTCCAGGCGGTCCAACGCCTCGCTCAGTCTGCCGCGATGCCAGAGACGCTTGCCACCGAGCACGACAGGCTTCGGCAGCGTCCCGTCCTCTACGCGGCGTGTGAACGTGTCCACCGACATGCTGACCATGTACGAGGCCGTATCGGTGTCGAGCCAGTCGGGAGGATAGAGGCGTTCGCGGCTCATGCCTTTATGGCTTTTGCCGCATACAGCGCGGCGTCGGCTTGATGGAAGACTTCGGGTGCCGCGATGCCGTCCTTCGGGAAGATGGCAAAGCCCACACTGGCAGAGACGCGATGGATCTGCCCTTCGATGCTGATGGGCTGGGCAATGACCTCGCGTAAGCGCGACGAAAGAGCTTCCGCCTGGGCCTCTCCGCCAATCTCCAGGGCTACGATTGCGAACTCGTCGCCGCCCAAACGTGAGACGAGGTCCCCCGCCTTGACTGCCGCCTGCAAGCGTTCAGAGACGACCCTGAGCACCTGGTCTCCAATCTGATGACCATAGGTGTCGTTGATCCCCTTGAAGTCATTGAGATCCAAGAGAAGCAGAGCGTGGCCCGTTGCCGGCGAGCGCCGTGCAGCTGCCGCGTTGAAGATCTCGTCGAAGTGCCGCCTGTTGGCTAAGCCTGTAAGAGGATCAAGGAGTGCAAGTTCGAGCGCTTTGCGGGCTCGGATCTCGGCCTCAATGCGAAGCTTCAGTTCCCGCTTCTGCTCGTTGAAGCGACGGAGCGAGAAGACCAGAAGGCCGACGCTGAGAAGCGTTCCTAGAAGGAGGGCCTCGTTCGTTTCAAGGCGGATCTCTTCGGCCGAGTGATGGTCAGCATTGAGGAACAGGTCCACCTCAAGCGCCACCAAGGTAGCGGCAAGCAGGGCAGCAACGAGCAGGATCGCATCAATGAGCTTGCGACGAGGTACCTTAGGCGGAGGCTCAGGTGTGATCTCGAACTGCATCCGCGCGGCTCTGCATGTTCCATTATTCGCCACCGCGGCCACAAGAACCATCGCCTCGCTCGGTGAACTTTATATGGCGTGCGTTAAAGCCTTCTTCATGGATCGCATCTCGACGCATCAGCAGGCCACCACATAGAGGGCGACGAGGACGGTTGCCGTGACAACGTTCCCGCGCCCGGCTTCGTGCCCGGCTTCCGGCAAGAGCTTGCATCGCAGGCACTTGAGACGGCCGAGGCCACGGGCAACCGCGGGCAGGCCGAGCGCCAAAGCAGCGCGCATGGCGATCCGGGTCTTCATCGAGTGGCGTCCTGTTCGGCGTCGGAGGAGGAGCCGCGCAGCCAGACGACTTGGCTCGCGTGGTGGTTCTCAGGAGCGCCGAGGGAGGGTTCAGCGTCGGCGCCGTCCTCCCGGTCGGTGTCCCCCTCGATCTGGTCGAGGAGGGCAATCAGCCGGTCGGCGGTGTCGAGGGCCGCTTGCGCCGCGTCCTCGATCTGGCGCCGGATTTCAGCCGAGGAGGGCACCAGCAGCGCCACAGGGGCAGCCACTGGGCGACGAGGGGCGAAGGTGTGAACGTTGCTCACCGGATCAGCCCCATCGGGCTACGAGCGATCAGGTCGAGGATGCGGACGTGTTGTTCGTTGGCCTCGTCCTCATCGAGGGGGAACTTTTCGTCCTCTAGGAACTCGACTGTGAAACGCGCGAGAGCCGCGCAACCGGCAGCCGTGGTCGGGACCGTCTTGAGCAGCACGCCATCGACGTGCGCGAAGAACGCATCGGTCGCCGCGTTCTGTTCGGGGCTCGGGTCCAGTTCCCCGGCCGGCAGTTCCACATTGTAAGCGCGAGTGCGGGCCATCGTCAGGCGTCGGGTCTCGGCGATGGCCGCCAGGATGGGGTCAGCAGTCCGCGCAGTGGCCGGCGCGGCCGGGGCAGCATCAGCCGGCTTGCGGCGGATCACACGGGAGGCCGAAGCCTTGAGGGACGCGGCGCGCTCGCGCAGCGAGGGGCGGGCGGTGTCGCGAGTGGCGAGGCGGGCGAAGGAGTTGCGCATGGTAAGAGTTTCCAAATTTCAGAGTTTCAGGGGTTCAGTGACTAAGGGGTTCGGGAAAAGCTAGGCGAGCGTAGCGAGGCCGATGACGACGAGGCCGCCGCATATCAGGGACAGCGCAGCGATCGCCTCACCGAGGCCGCTTAGGAGCCGCAGGGCCGGCACGAGGGGCGCACAGGCTGGTTCGGTCGCCGGGAAGTCGAGGCGCAGGTACAGCGCCAGGTCTGAGGCCCGGGCGAGCACCGCCGCATCGGTGATGCCGTCGTGCTGAATGTGCCAGCGCAGGTGACGAAGAAGGGCGAGGGCGCCGAACTGCGTCGCGCAGGGCGTGGCGAGGAGGCGAGCCAAGGCGCCTTCCATCTCGACGTGTCGGCGCGCCACCAGGGCGTCGGTTGCTGACTGCTAGACGGCCCAAGCCTCGTCGTGGTGGTCGATGGCCGCGAGGATGGGGTCGGCGTGAAAGGGGACGTGCTCGATGACGAGGGCGTGCGAGGTCGATGCCATAACCGGGGCTCCGGGGCTTGGGGTGGTCAGGAGAGGGAAGGGACGGTGCCGGGAGGCGCAGGCGCTCAGTCGGCCGGGATGGGCAGCGAGGCCCAGACGGCGCAGTCCAGCGGGTAGGCGCCAGGACGGGCGAAGACTTCGCGCAGGCGGCGTTGCGCGGCGCGGGCGGCCCCTCGGGTGCTCGTCGGATGGGCGTGGCTCACCCGGTCCCCGTAGTATCGGACGAGGGCGATAGCCGCCTCGCGCGTCGTCGGGGTCAGGGCGTGAAGCTCAGAGCGAGCAGTGAACCGCGCCTTCGCCGTCTCGATGCGATGGGCGCGCCACTCAGGGGAGAGGACGCCACCGGCCAGCCGAGAGGCCGAGACCAGCCCAGCGGCGCGGTGTGCGGTGTCGGCGGCATCCGTGATGCGGATGGCGACCAGCAGCGGGTCTGAGGGCATGGCGAAGCCGCCGCGCATCAGCGGTCCGAGGAGGAAGGCGCCGCCGAACAGCGAGCGCCGGGTTAGAGCGTGCGAGGCCATCAGGCGGCCTCAACCATGCGAGTGCCGAGCTTGCGCACCAGGATCTCGCGGGCCTTGGCTTTCGGGACGTAGGCGCCGCGGACGCGCTTGACCTCGATGCCGAGCCAGACGTGCGCGGCGCTCGGGTCGCCGGTCTCGCGGACCCGGAAGAACTGATTGGCGAGAGTTTCGATGATCATCGGCCGGACCTCAGTGAGCGGCGGCGCGTTGGGCGGCCTTGGCAACCTGCCAAGCAGCCTTGAGCGAGACGGACATCGCGGCGGCCCAGGTGGAGCCGGTGCGGATCTGGTGAGCCTTCGCGGCGGCAGCGGCGTGGGCCATGATCGCGGCGCGATCGAACTTGCCAGCGACTACGAGCGGGCGGCGGGTCTTGACGAAGCACTCAACCATGGCGCGGGCCGAGAGGAAGCCGGCGAGGAGCTGGACGCGATCGTTCCGCATGTCGCGGGTGGCGGCGGTCCAGGAGATTTTGCGGGTGAAGGACATTTGGCACCGCGTCTTGCGAAAGCTGCACTCTGTGCTAACTTTCTAGGACAGGGGCCTAGGTTAATGTCAACACCCTGTGTAGACATTTTGGTACGGGGTACAGAGTGACGCCAGCACAGCTACGAATGGCACGGGCGGCCGTGAGGCTTGGGGTCCGCGAGATTGCAGAACTTGCCGAGGTGGCGCCGTACACCGTCAGCCGTTTTGAGACGGAGCAGGGCGGCTTGCGCCTC
>NZ_LMNJ01000028.1:0-20176 GCF_001423325.1 Methylobacterium sp. Leaf113 | reverse complement strand
GAGCTGCGCATCCAGTTGAGCTATGGAGTCCTTATCGCGGGCAATCTCTACCAACAACTCCTCTCGGCGGCTCTGACGGGAAATTCGGACGCGTTCGATGTTTAAGCCGCACAAATCAGCAGGGGCGAGATGGATGCTTCCTAACGGCAGCCCATCATCGACTCTGTGTTGTTGGATAATAGCTTCGGATGCCGTCAAACGCCTACGCCAATGCTCCCTTTCATCTATAATCAATTGCCGACGTCGGAAAGAAAAGGCCTGGTGCGCTTCGCGAGCGCGGATGACAGCACGGAGTGCAGTGGAGCGCACTGCATAGAACGGGCACAGGATGCCTGCAGCTGCAAGATCTTCTCGGGGAAGGAGTCTTGAAGCCCCGGCCGTATTCACGAGGCCAGCGACCATATCATCGAGGCCCGTCCGCCTCGGAGGTATGGTCCATCGTGTCCATGACCGGCCGGGCATGAGATCGTCTGTGCAGAGCCCTCGTTCTTTGACTTCCGGAAATATTCGCTCAAGGGCTTGGGCGGGAGTAATATCCGACCAATGCCAAGGTGCCTCCTGTCGTTCAGACACGATCGTTAAGTCCTGATGATAGGGTAGGCCGCTGTAATCGAACTCCCGGACCGCCAGCTTTGTCGGCCGGAATGAAGACGACGCCCGCCTCTTCAAGCGTCCTTCGGACGTCAGCGAGCGTTCGCCCGTAGGGCTCCCGCTTACCCACCTCAAAATCGGCCAAAGTAGAGGCGGCGACACCGCACCGCTCCGACAAACGGCCTCGGGACCACCCGATCAGGCCGCGCGCTGCGCGACATTGATCAGGAACCAAGAAGGGTTCCTTCCGCATGGCTAAAAACTCCCGCGTTTTGTCTGATATGCGCCAGAATATCCGGCATGGCGTAAAAAACAAGATGTTCGTCGTTCAGACGGTCTGAAAACAAGACCCTCGAACCTTATAAAATCATAAGGTCAAAGATTAGAAGGTATAGAACCTAGAGCTCTAGACCTCTAGAGGACTGGAGGTCTATGTCGCTAGCGCCCCAGATTTCGAGTTTACGCAAGAATTTTATGGGATGCCGTTGCAAAATCTTGATCTGCTTGATAGGCATTCTACCAACCAAAGGGCGCAGGTAATTAATTCCATATAAGCATCTGAAACTTTCGGCGAATGCTGTAAATATGATACCGTTTTATTACGGTATCTATTCATATCTTGCCGATAAGGGTTCAAATAATTGCCCCAGCTTCGTCTTGGTTTTTATTGAGAGGGAAAGAGCTGTGCTTGTCACGGAATTGTTGCGCGCGCGTGCCCTCCTCTCGACGCAGCGTGAAGCAACACGAATTCTTCAAGCCATTATCAGCGCGCTTGATGTGGTTCCCACGTCAGACGGAACCGTGCGCTTCACCTTTCGCGGGGACGTCGAGCTCTTAGACCGTCTCGCGGTATGGGGCGCGAGTGTTGAGGACGACGAGGACAGCTTCGATGACGAGGACAGCTTTGATCGTGAGCCGGACGATCGAGACCTCGAAAGATTGAGGAGCGAGGCTGCCGACGACGTCAAGGAAAAGGTCGGAGAGCCAGAGATCTCGGACCTAACGCTGATCGCCGCTTGAGGGCCTGGGCGGGCGGGAACGTGCCCCGATCCGGGTCAATCGTTGACTTACAACCCCGCTCCGGCCGACATGGCGGGATACGGTTCTATGACTCCCGCGAGTCGTGAGCCGGCATCAGGAGAGATCACCGCCGCGAGATAGACCCTGAAAAGCCAACGGCCCCACCCCGGCAAGGGTGAGGCCGTCGAAATCAAAAAGGGCCTGTGAGGCCTCAAGCAACTCCTCACAAGCCATATGACCCCCTCGGGAGTCAAGTCGGAACGCTGTTCCGACAACGATTTCGGCTTGCCCGGACCCTAGCCGCGGCCCGTAAGGGACCGAGGACGATGTTTGCTGAGGAAATTCGGCGGGCGGCCGAGTCTGCGCCGCGCGTGAAGCTGCCCGATGTGGCGGCGCTGATGTGGCGCGCCTACGGAGCTGGACAGATCACTGAGGCTGAAGCCGAAGCTCTTTCCAATCTCATTGAGGCACGCAAGCTAGCTCCTGCAGTCGCACTAACCCCGCTACGGCGGCCCGCCGGGTCACGGCCGCGTACGCCCGCCTCGATAGAGCGCCGACGCCGCTGGGCGGCCTCTGGCAGGCTTCCACCCGCGCTCGCGACACACTTCACCTCAGCGGAGACCGCCGCCCTTGCGGTAATCGCTTCAGAGGTGGTGCGGCGGGGTGATTGCCGCCTTTGCCTCGACCACATCGCGGCAATTGCGGGTGTCGGCCGCAGTACCGTGAAGAACGCTGTTAGGCAGGCACGATCGCTGGGACTTCTCTCAGTCGAGGAACGGACGCAAACAGCCTGGCGCAATCTCTCAAACGTGGTGCGAATCGTCTCGCCCGAGTGGCAGGCCTGGAACCGCCTTGCACGACGTCCGGTGCCCCTGGGGGGAGGGGTCAAATCTGTGACCAGCACGAATACTCAAGAACTAGAACTCCGGGGAAAGCGGTTGTCACACCCCTCCAAAAAGCTGCCGAAACGGCAGAGCCGCCCTCATGCAGGTGACTCATAACTGCCCATACAGGAAGCCAACGAGGCGAAGGTCATGCGATGAAGTGGCACTAAGCCGGCGATGAAGGGAAAGAAAATCCAGCACCACTCCTCGCAGGCCTGCAACCAAGGAGCTACGACATCAACGAGACACACCTCCACACAAGATGACGAGTGTGGAAGCCGTCCTGTTGACGAGATGGCAATTTAGGCTGTGTAGCTGTGTACGCTCCAGCAGCCACGCTGCATGATTCGTTTGAAGGCTCACCAATGAAGGTCATCGCGCTCATGGGTTGGAAAGGCGGGGTTGGCAAAAGCACGTTGACGATCAATCTCGCTTCTGCCGCGATCGAGGACGGCCACAAAGTCGGCATCATCGATCTAGACCCTCAGTCGTCACTGTCCGAGTGGTCCGATCGCCGGGAGGCAGAGCAGCCCTTCGTGTCCGATGCCAAGCCTCGGGCCGTGGCTCAGATCATCGAGGCAGGACGAGGGCTCGGTCTCGACCTCATGCTGATCGATACACCCCCGAATGCAACAGACGAAGTCGAGGCCGCCCTGGCGGTTGCGGACACGATCGTCATCCCGACTGGCGTAGCTCTGTTCGATCTCAAGGCCGTAACTCGGACGGTGCGTGCTGCCACACAAGCCAACAAACCATTTAGTGTGGTGCTAAACAGGATCGGAAATCGTAGCGATCGTGAAGCCAGCCGCATCCGCAGAGAGCTCAACAAGGTCGGCATGCCGATCTTGAGCGAAGTGATCCACGATCTGAAGGTTTTCAAAAATTCGTCCGACCTAGGACTGACCGCCATCGAACACGAGCCGGAAGGGAAAGGCGCAGGCGATGTACGAGCTGTGTGGAAGCTGGTTTCAAAACAAGCTGGCTTGCGTGCTAAGACACGCGCACGCAAGAATACAAACGAGGTCGTGTGATGGCTAAGCCCAATCCTTTGTCTGCCGTTGCCGCTCAGGTGGCCGAGTCGATGGGGCATGCGCAAGGAAAGCCAAAACCTGCGCCGGCGGCCGAGCCAAATTCAGACCCAGCGACTGCCGCTCTCGCCAAGACATCGCGGGAGGGAAAGCGGTTCCTTGGCTACTACGTCGAGCCAAGTCGCCATGAGGAGATCAAGCAGGCGGCCTTGGACGAAGGGATCCAGATCCAAGAACTCATGCGGCAAGCCATTGATGCGTGGATGGATCAGAACGGTACGGAAGCGGTTGCGGCGGTCGCGAGGAGACGCGTACGGCGGCTTGCAAACCCGAAGTGAGACTTGCTTCCGCACGCCTAGCGAAGGAGTGTGGTTAGCCTTCCATCGCCGGCGCTCGGCGGCAGGCACCCGAGCTACGCCTTACCCAACACCCGGTACACACTTGCCCGGCCGATACCGAGGCGTCGCGCAATCTCGGCCGGACCTACGCCCTTGGCTTTGAGCGCGGTGATAGCTGAGACATCGATCGAAGGGGCCCGCCCCTTGTAGACGCCAGCCGCCTTGGCGCGGGCGATGCCTTCGAGCTGGCGCTCGCGTCGCAAGTTGGTCTCGAATTCAGCGAACACCCCCAGCATATCGAGGAACGCTTTGCCGGCGGCAGTCCTCGTGTCGATCGGCTGTTCTGTGACCTGAAGGGCAGCGCCCTTGCTGCGCAAGGTCCGCACGATGTCTTGGAGGTCCCCGATAGAACGGGCGAGGCGATCGACGCGCGTGACGACGAGGGTGTCGCTCTTGCCAATAAAGGCGAGGATCGTGGCCAGTTCCGGCCGACCGGCGATGTTGGACCCGCTCGCGGTTTCCGAACGGATCAAGTCGCATCCCGCGCCCGTAAGGGCAGCGAGCTGCACCGCGTGATCCTGATCCGCTGTGCTGACGCGGGCGTAACCGATGCGGGCCATGTGAACGTCTCGTTTGGATCTAGAGCAATCCTAGCTGCCGTCTCAGAATTCGCGCGTCAACCCAAACGAGACGTCGATCCCGTCTCACCGCAGCTTCTCAAGAGGGTACACTCAAAAGAGACGTTCGGTCGAACGTCCGAGTAGGGTGGCAACCAGACCCCGGCCTTTCACTCTGAAGCGGACGTTCTGTATCCGACCCAGCCCCTCCTATTAGTCTAGGTTGTGTCGATTCACAGAACCGGCAACAAAGTAGATCGCTAAAACTAAAACATTGCATCGTTTTAACGTCATCTTAGCTGTAATCGTCAGATGGCTCGCTCACAAAAATTTCATTAGTCAGCATGTTTAGTGCTATAAGTTTTGCGGAATTTAGAGAAAACCGTGCATAGACGCGAATATTCGGATCGTCATCGAACCACATCTGGGCAGTTTCAGCCCCGAAGTAGACATCATCTTCCTTATCGTAGACAGCATCAGACCGGTCGTCATAATCAATATGGACCGTTAGCGGTGCTTTGATATCTAAAATCAGACTCACTTCATCAGTGGATGCAGCTATAACTTTGAAATCCACAAGCTCTACGTCGCCATTCAATTCGTGATCGGTGACTTCGCCGTCGGCAAAATCGCCGAAATAAATTGGTATCAGATCCCCAATATTTTCATTCACCGCCGTTTGAATAGAAGAAATTACTTTTGCTTTCTTAAGAAGTTTAGCGACAGTGTCTCGAATATCTGGAGTTTCTGTTGCGGCGATTAAAGCAAATAAATCTTCAAGCGTTCTAGCGTGATATAGATGCGGAGCATCATTCACCGCATCCGACATAGCCTTGTCAGCAGTTACCACATACATGCGCTCGTCATTCTTAGTGCACCACTGCTCAAGACACTTTATAACAAACGCATCTGGAAATTCCTTGCTGCCTTGGTTCGAGAACGGCGCCTTTCCATCAAAATAGTCTTTAAATACTTGGGGCGCTGCAACAGTAGTCGCGCTGTGAAACGTCGCTGCCCAATCGGAGGAGGCCGCATCTAACAACGCTTTGTATGCGGCATCAGCGACCGCGGCGGCATCAAAACTCGGAAGGTCGTCGGATACAACCATAGGCAAACGATGCCGCCATCTCCCGTACTCCTTACGTGCAGTCTTTAATGCCTGGGCAGTTTTACCTGTGAATTCATGAAGCTGTCGCCGTATCTCCGAAAACGTAATGTCGGTCACGTGCAAGACGAGACCGCTGTCGTTGATATGTCCGGCCAGTGCTTTCAACACGACGTTTTCTGGATTATGTCCGAGCTGCCGAAAAACCTGCGTGTCGAGAAAGACGTTCCGCGTTAGGAGGGTAGTCGTTTTTGTTTGCGGGGACGATGCGTCTGCCATTTTTCTATCTCCGTACAGCCGGTCGGCTTTGGGCCTATTTGTCCCAAAAATGCAATCGACTACTTTCACGACCCAATATCTTAAAGCAGGGAATTGCTTCCCGCTAAACCCGGTCTCAGGTCCCCGCCCATCAAAGTGCCGTGAAGCGGGCCTTCCAAGGTTCTGTGAAGAGTCGAAAGCGGATTCGTCTCGGATATGAAGCGCAACCCATCCGAGACGCAGGCGACCGGATGGGTATACCGAGAAGAGACGAAGGATCGAACGTCCGCATTGGGTGGGTTCTTGCACGCTCATTTCCGGAGAGCGGATGCATCGAAGCGGACATAGCTGAGGGAAACGGTCGCGACCCTTCAGAGACCTTCGGAAGGTCCGCTCCCCGGGAGCCCTGATGGCCGAGAACCTATGACCGGAACGTATGGAAGCCGGACTACCTGCTCCCGGACGCCAAGAAGCCGAGCGGCGTCGCGCTCAAACCTTTCCCTCTTGCGCAAAAGCACGATCTGCCGCATCTCGCGTGATTGCATAAGTGCCCGAAACAATACGCACGGACCTTTGTCGATGAATACCGTGATCACCACGCCGCCAAGCTCTAACAGCTTGGTCGATCCCCAGGCTCAGCGCCTATTGGACTTCCTGCGCGACGTGGGTCTTCCCCATGACAACATCATGGCCGATCCGTCAGAGCGGTCGATCATCGCCAGCAACCTACCGGGCTATCTGCAGTCGCTGCCGGCGGAAGTGAAGCGCGACGCGCGCTACTTGTCTAAGTTCGTGATCGGCGCCGGCTCCGGCCTGTTCGACTATGCGTTGAACGCGATCTGGAATGAGGTCGTAATCGATCTGCGTAAGAAGGCGGCGCTGTACGGCCTCGATATTTTCTTCGACGCAGCCGTAGGCGGCAACAAGACGCGCGATTTTTATAAAACAGAGGATGATCTCGCCGCTCTTAAAGATGCGGTGATGCTTGACACCTGTCGTAAGTTGGAATTGATCTCCGACACTACCTACAAAAAGCTTAAGCATATCTTGGATATGCGCAACGATATCGGCATATCCCACCCGACCAATTACAACATCAACGCTTTCGAACTGCTGGGCTGGTTGCAGACGTGCGTGCAGGACGTTTTGCACGACCGTCCGACCGCAGCTGCCCTTCAAGTTCAGGCGTTCATATCGAACCTCAAGGCGCACACCGCTCCGCTCGACCAGGCCACGAGACAGACAATCGAGCGCCGCTTCACGGAGCTGCCAAGCCACCTATGCGGAAGCCTGCTGCGGACCGTGTTCGGAATCTATGTCGCGCCGGACACCGATCCGGGCGTGCGCAAGAACATCGCCCTTCTAGTGCCTGCGCTCTGGAAGACATGCCCAGACGAGCCGCGCTACCGGCTTGGGATCGTGTTGGAGGGCTACAACACCAACCTCTACAAGGACAAGTATACTCTCGGAGAGCAGTTTTTCGCACTAGTTGGGGGAAATGCCTACCGCTCGGCCTCCGAGCGCGTCATAATTGTGGATACGCTCATTACGGAGCTGCTAGATAAGCACAACGGTTGGGATAACTTCCACCACGAGGCGCCAGTCGCGGCCAATCTCTGGTCATATGTCCCAGACCAAGGCTCAATTTTAGACAATCTTGCCGCGCGCCTGTTTAAAACGGTCCTGATTTGCCGGATCGGCCGGGGCATCCCCTATAACGATGGTGTCTCGCCTGGCGGTAAACTTTATTACGACGCGATCTTAAACCTGGGTGGCGACAAGTTCGCGCCGCATATCATGGCGGCATTCACTCATTACGAGGTTTCGGGTCAGCTCGGCCGCTCGATCTGCCGGACGCAAGCCAAGCAGGCCCTTGAAGCCGCCCGCACCAACGTCATCAACCAGCGGCTGATCGAGTGCATGACCTACCTCATCGACCACATTGAGGCGAACTCCGGCTGCGCGAGCAGCACCGATTTCAAACGGCTATCAGCTGACTACATCCGTTGGAACTAAAGACGGTTTTGCAGGGCGCAAGCGTTCGCTACTCAGCGAGCAGCCGCGCACGCTGATCGATACCACGATAAACGCGACGCTCATGAGGCGGGAAACGTGACCGGTCAGAAATGCCGAAGACGATCGCGTGGAAGGCGGTACAGAGTCGAAAGCGGTCTCGTCTCGGATATGAAATGCCGCTCATGTGAGGCGCGTGCGCTCGGATGGGTATACCCAACGGAAAGAGCCGGCGTCACGTCTCAATAGGGCTAAGCGCGAGCCAGACGAATGCCGGTCCCTAACGAAAAGCGAATCTGTCCGGACCTACTTTGCCTTTCTGCAGCCCTGGGTGCTTAATGCGGACAACAAGAAATGTATCGAGCTGCAGGTCACGCTGACAGCGCAAGTGATTAATCAGTTAAACTACAGCTAGCATAGCGTGATATGGTAGGCACATATTAGCTCATAATCCTTGGGAATAAGATGGCGGTCGATCAGTCTCGTATAAAGTGGTTGAAAGAAGCCGGCGAGAATTTCTTTTCAAGTGCCTGTAACAATTCCGGAATGGTTGCTACTAAACCTGGGCAAGATACTAATGGCTGGGATTTCTTTGTAGAGCTACCGCAAAATAGAATTCCTCTGATAAGACTGGATGCTCAACCAGCTCCAGTAAAATTCATATGCCAAGTTAAGGCAAGTGATAATCTTACAAACCTTACGCGACCAATAACCGTATCGAATATGGAGCATTTGTGCAGGAGTATGCTCCCAGCCTTTATATTGATGGTGGATTTTTCTGGCGGATACAAACCGATAAACGCCTATTTTTGTCACATAGACAAAGATCGAATAGCCCAAACTTTAAAGAGAATCAGAGAGTTAGAGAAGGCTGGCGTAGCGGACCTACATAAGCGGAATATCAATGTCACGGCGTCCCAGAATGAAAAGATAGATCTCAGCGAGCTACGTTGGGTCGAGTCGGCAATAAGGATCAATGTTGGATTTGATTTGTCAAAATACTTAGACATTAAAAGCAATTTACTGAAAATGACTGGTTTCGAAAATGGGCATAAAGTAGCTAAATTCTCAACAACTTTATCTATGGGTGAAACTGTAGACGCCTTCTTAGGCCTACGCGATCTTGACATTTTAGATTTCGAAATTTCGTCTAATCGATTTGGTATCGAGATACCCGAAGAATTTGCAGCAACCGCGAAACTATCGATAGAGGCGCCCTTTATAGAAAATTGCTACGCAGTCGCCAGTTCTAAGAAATTAAAAAGACGTATTAGGTTTCCTGTCGGTGTTAAGGCTCCGAACATCCCAGACTTAACATTAGATCATTTTAAAATATTGGTCGAATGGCCTTTTACCCGGTGCCTTATCGCAAATAATGAAATACAGGTCAAAATAAAAATAGAAATAAGCGAGGAGCACTCTCTTTCAAGTTTGTCAAGCACAATGCAAGTCTTCGAAATAATCTCATTTCCAGACGCTAAAATCGAATTTTATGCGAAGGGTAGTCGGTTTGCCGTACTCAACGTGAAGGACACGATAGAAGGAGATCCATCCTTTGCTATGCTAACGACTCAAATAAAGACTCTGAGATTGTTTCTGGACGCCGCTGGATATCGAGATGATATAGAATTGTCACTTGAAAACCTGTACGATCAAAGGAAAGATATACGGTGGATGGAAATACTTATTGGGAATAGACCCGTAAATCTGTCGGCTAAATTTACAAGAATTGAAGAAAAATATTATCCTCCGCGCAAGGGTAGATTTGCTCGGCCGATTGGGTTTGATTTTCTTGATCAAACTTTCATAGCTTGGTGCGAATGGAACGCAAAAATCGAAGTATTTGATGATACCCTTACTGCGCAAGTGCGTTCCGGATCAGTATGGGGATATACCTTTGTATCTCCTAACAAAAAAGATCACGCAATTAGAATGAGTAAAGAATTCGAGCAGCATTGTCGATCGGATTTTGTTGGATACTTGATATATCAGGAAACTGTTTTAAGCTCAGAAGAAACTCAAAAATAAAGTTGTATTTTATTGTTGACGCCTATCCGATTAAGAGTTGTATGGCGAAAGTTTCAAATGACTGATGAGTCAAAGCAATCGATCAAGGGTGATAGAGCACTTGGTGCTGGCGATGAGGATAGGCTCGGGTTCCGTGAGGTGGCTAAACGCATCGCCGTCTCCCTCGTCGATCGCTCGACTGAAGATGGTCTTGTTATTGGTCTCGAAGGTCCATGGGGATCGGGAAAGTCAAGCCTGCTTTTCCTGATTGATGATGAATTGGGAAAACTTCCGGAACACCACAGGCCAACAATCATCAAGTTTCGGCCTTGGTTGATCGGCAAGCGAGATGCGTTGATCGCTAGCTTATTTTCTGATCTTTTCGGCCAGCTTGATGAAATGGCCCTAAAAAATGGCGATGCCACTGGCGTCTCTGTAGCTAAAGCTAAGGAAGCCGGCGAGGCGTTACGTAGCTTTGTAAAGGGCCTAAGCAAAACCGGTGCATTCGTCGAATTTGTGGGGAAGGCATCCGGGTTCGGCCTCGTTGAAATGTTGGGCGAGGGTATCAAGTCGGCAGGGGAGGCTACCGAAGGCGAGGCTGCGCCCCCTCCTCTCTCGGAACTCAAAGACAAACTTGCTCATTCGCTTCGGGAATTAGATCACCGTTTTGTCGTAACAATCGACGACGTTGATCGCCTTGAGCCCACAGAGGTAATCGAGATCCTACGACTTGTTCGCTCAGTCGTTGATTTACCAAACATGATTTATCTTCTTTGTTACGACAGTGGCATCCTTGCTCATAGCATTGAAAAATCCGCAGGCGTTCAAAGCGGTCATGCCTATCTTGAGAAAATCGTACAGCTAACTGTGATGGTCCCCCAGCCAGAGCCACTGCAATTGCGTCAGTGGTTTGCTGACGAACTCCATGAAATAGCATCTTCTAAAAACGAAGACGAGCGACTGCGATTAGAAGGAATTATTGATTTTGAGGGAGGACGACAGCTCCGTACACCGCGGTCGGTTGTCCGTGCCCTGGATGCAATGCGTTTCTTCTGGCCTCCGTTATCGCAAGCTAAGGCTGACCTCGCCGATCTGGTATGGCTTCAGCTAATTAAAGATGGTGACACCAATCTCTATCGTTGGATCGAAGATTATTGCGCTACGTCGGCAACGGTGTCTTTGGGAACGGCGCGTGTCGATGATGATGAGCGTAAAAGGGTGCTGGATAAACTTTTGGGTATATTGGGTAAGGATAATGTACAAGACGCGATGTTTAAATATCAGATGGCTGAGCAGCTTCTTGGTGTTGAGGTCGACTATGCGAAAGATGGCGTAGGTCTGAAAATATTCAGCAATATAAGTGTTCATGACCACGACAAAGCGGTTCGAGACAAAAGACTTGCAAGTCCCGATCATTATCGACTCTACTTCGCATTGGCCTCCCCTTCTCACGTCCTGAGCCAAGAAGAATTTTCATCGATATGGATTGCAGCGGAGGTCGGGGCGGAGCAGGCGGGTGAAGCCCTGCTTAATCTTCAAAGTCTGGTCGCATCCGGGAATTTGACTAAAGCAGATCTCTTATTCGAACGCGTGAAAGGTGGCGCTTACGAGGTGCTTTCCCCCACTCAATGCGAGAACATTCTGGTGGCCTGCTCGCAGGTGATGGACCGAGCCTACTGGAGGCGACCGTTTGACGTATTTTGGGTTAGCTCCTTTTGGGACCGAGCCCAGCGTTTGGTGCCGTCCCTATTATCTCGCTTGGACAAGCCCCAGCGGGATGAAACCGTTGCGATGATCTTCAAGAACGGTGTCGCCATCGGTTGGCTGACGTCACTTCTCAGACATGAGATCTTCGCACACGGTCGATATCGGCACCGAGCAAAACCCCAGTCAGATTGGTTGTTCACAGACGAACAACTTGATCTTATCATTCCCTTGATGGTCAGCCGCTACGAGGCAATGTCCATACAAGACTTGCTCTCTAGTCCAAATCCAATCAGCGTACTTTTCGCATGGCGCCAGTCCGGAGATGAGGAAGGGCCACGCAGGTTAGTAGAAGCCTGCTCTGCTTCAGATCATGGATTTGTAGAGACGATGGAACGATTTGCAAGCCCTATTCAAAGCAGTGATAGGGGTCGATTCAAGGTGCTTAAGGAAGAAAACATTGGTCCTTTTATGGAATTTGACTCGGCAAAGCATAGGATAAGTTTGTTAGTAGATCATCCTGTACTAGGCGACCGTGCTAAAGTACTTTTGATGATGCTCGAGGATGGAAGTAGTTACTAATACTTCTAGTGTGAAGTGAACTGCGATTGCGGTCTTGTCGTATAGCCGAGGGGGGCATCGTAGGCCGCTGTGCGGCGAGTGTGAGCAGTGAGGAATGGAAAATGGCGCGGCCGTATGCAGCTTGACTCCTGATCACTCCGAGGAGTTCGGCAGGGCGGAGAGCTGCATTTCCCGTTGTTCGATGGGCCGCAAACACCGTCAGAACGACTCCCTGCCGTATGCCAGGGATCGCGGAAGTAACCGCGATCGATTTGCTTCCCTAAAGAATTGCGCTGATTGCAATTGTTGGGATATTTGGTTTGCTCACGCCATGGTGAAAGACGTATTCGTGCGTGATAACCCTCTCGGCACGATTGGAGACGGGCGCACCCATCAATTCGTCTAGCCGAGCAAGAACACCGGCGGCACAGGCGGCAGTGGAGATGCGATCCGGAAGCCAGCCCGGCATGTCATCCGCAAGGATGCCGGGTACGGAGAGAGACTTGATCAGCAAAGGTGCCTCAGCCCTTTGCATGTATTCGGCGTATGTCACACGCTCGAACTGCCCTCGCTCAGTAAGGAACATGGCCGGCCGGTCGGTCCCCATAAGAGGCAGATACCACCGCCCCTCTCGATACAGCACCCGATCCTCGTCCTGATCACCGAGAGGCTGGCCGCCGGGGGCGCGCCACCGTGTGATCACCTCCCGGGAGATCTCCTCACGGGCGAGATGTGGCGCCGCGCGGAATTCCTCTGCGGAAGGAAGCTCGGCCGCATTCGGCTCGCCCGAGCAGCGAGCGGCTTGAATTGCAATCTCAGCCTCCGCCCAGGCACGAACGATTGCCCGCGCCGATAGAGACATGACGGCAAGATGCGTACGCGCCGCTTGCTCGAACGCGCCGGTCAAGCGGATCGCCTCGTCAATCGCCGAGGTGGACGTAAGATTAGATGCGGCAGCGCCGCCAATGGTTTCTGACACCTTGGGAGATCCATTCAGTTTGCGGATTGAGAGGGGCAGGCCAAGGAAAGCGATGCTCGGCGCTATCCGCCAAAGCATCGCTTCAGTCGTTGCGAGGCTTACGCAGCCTCGGAGCGGCGAGATTGAGCGTCCGCGACCTCGGCATCTGGAACGGGCCGGAGAACAATCTGACGCTCACGCCGGTCAGCGCGATCAGGGGCAGGAGCCTCTTCAAGTGCTGTCAGCCGCGCTAGCACCGCGTACGGATAAAGGCTCTCGGGTGGCACCCACCCCGCGACATCATCGGCCATCAGGCCCGGCACAGCGAGCGAGGTTAGGAAGCTCTCGAAACGACGAGGCCGCTGCTCGTCGAGAACAACAATCCGATCGAAAACGGCCTTGCGCGAGAGGCGGATCGAGTCGCCCGATTGCGTCAGGTATGCATCCCCACTCATCACCCGTACGCGCGTGGTCTCTTCATCATCCAACGGGTTGAGCGTGAACGGATGAATCCAGCGCTCCACACGCTTGCTTTCCAGCTCTTGCCGCGGAAAGCCCGAAACACCCCGGAAAGCCTCGACCGGCGGGAGGTCCGACTCCTTGACGCCCCCGCGAATGGCCTCGTCACGTGCAACCTCGGCGGCAGCGTAGAGACGAGCGAGGTTTCTTGCGAGGGAAGCCATCATCTTCAGGTCGCGGGTGGTCGCAATTTCAAATTCGCGGCTACGGGCGAGTGCCGTAGCGCTTAGACGCTCGGTTTCCGCTGCCGCCACGGCCGCCCGCGCGGTTTCGAGCCGCGCCGCGGCTGTCTCGACTGAGCGGCGGGCGATGTCGCGATCAACCTCTGCATCCCCCTGCGCACGACGGGCTGCCAATGCGTCTTCGCGCCCCTGGCCGAGGGCGGCATCATAAGCCTCAGTGGCACGCGCATAGGCCGTCTCCGCGCCAGCAAGCGCCGTGACCGCAATACCGTGCTCGCGCTCGCATTTGGTGAGGTGTTCGTGCGCGTGAGTTTTGGTGCCGAAAAGTTTCATGGTGTGCGTCCTTGATCGAGGCTGGSGGCCGGCGAAGTGCCGACCGATGATTTCGGGAAGGGGTTGGAGCGCAGCTCCCCGCGTGCGCGGTACTGGCCAAAGCTGACGTCGCGAGAACGAGATGCGGGCGATATCTGAGCCTTGGTTCGAGAGAGCGAGCACACTCAAACCGTTGCAGAAGCTCGCGTAACTCGGAATGGAAACGGGCCTGAATTCAGAGGCCCCCGCTTCCACCCTGCGTTACCCACCGGTACGGGAGGGGGCTTTTTCCGGCGGGTTCGGTAACAGGCTCTTTTGTGAGCCCGAACAGGATCTTAGACGCACGCCGTTACCGGTGTACACGTGTTACCGGTTCAAAATCATAGTTCCGTGCGCGTGGACTCAAGATTGAGATCAGTATTCAAGAATATCTTTTAATATGTACTCTTAAAGGATGGATAGTAAGCTCGCCAAAACGTGTGCGAGGGAACGTGCGATCGCTTGAGCGGTCACACGGACGCACAAATGCACAGGTGATGCCTCTCACATCTCCGCCGCAGCTCCCTCATCAAGGCCGATGATCGGGTCGTCATATGCGGGCGCGTCAGAGCACAGCCCCTCGAACGCCTTAGCCAGATTGACTCGCAGGCGCCGAGAGAGGCCCTTGAGGGCGATCCGGACGCGATGCACGTCGTCGAAATCCAACTCGACCGCGAGAGCATCCGCCTCCTGCGGCACGAGGTCGATCAGGCGCGCCAGCTCGTCGGCGCATCGACCAACCGAAGCCTCATAGATATCCCTACGGATCAGGAGGCCGCGCAGCTCGGCCACCTCAAGGCGCCGCTTCTCGACATCGAACCACGCCTTTTGCCGGTTCGCTTCCTCGTATGAGGTTTGCGAGGGACCCGCGGTTGCCCGCGTAGGCACGGGAAGCCCGTCATCTTCCGCCAATCGAGATTGTCGCGGTGCTTGCGCCTTGCTTGGGTCAGCGTAGCGAGCGCGCAGATCGTCATACTGTACGACGTTGACCAAAGCGACCCGGCCAAGATGGTCTCTAGTAACTGTAAGCCCATGACGCTCAAAGAGGCGTTTGACGTGAATTGAAACGGTCGGTTTCGAGACTTTATCTCGCTCCGCTATGCGCGATATTGACCACATAACTTCGGGAGAGGGGGTGTTAGCTTTCATGTCAACACTCATTAGGTGCTATTAGTCCTGGCGTTAAAGCATCGTGACTGGCGGTAGTTCGGGTGCCGTTTGCTCGCGTCTCTTCCTAGACGCCAGAGGGACCCAAAAATTCAGCGGAACATCCCTCGGAAGGGGTGCCGTCAGGGTCGGAGGCGTTCCAGCTCGATCAGGTCACGATCGAGCGCAGCCCGAGCAGCGGATGATCCAGTCGCTCCGATGGACACGAGGCGGGTAGCCATCGCTTCAGCGAACGGACGCGACAGCCCGCCCTCGAACTCGAAGATGGCCGCCCGCTCCTCCCATGTGTCGGAAGGTCCAACTTGATGCGGTAACACGTGTGCACCGGTAACGGAGTTCAGATAACTACATGATTTAAATGACTTATTTGTCGTTACCGTTTTTGAGAGGGCCGTTGCCGGTTCTCTACCGCCGGTAACGGGCGAAGCCGATCCACCGAGGTCCGCCAGGAGAGCAAGCGTCGCGGGGCTGAGCCCGCGGGAGGGCACGCCGCTCATCACTCGTCCTCGCCTTCTACGATCGCGGCTCGGACGCGGTAGACCCGCATTGGCTTTCCGCCGATGCGCACGACAGCCTTCCGCCGGCCCTCACTCGACTTAATCAGGAACCCGGCTTCGGTCAGGGCATCGGCCGCAGCCCGAAGGTCGAGCCCCTGCACGGCTTCGGCGAACCCCTCGTCGGTGAAACAGAAGTCCCCGCCGTCATCCTGTTTCATCCGGAACCCGGCGACATTCTGAGCGCGCCAGGAACCCGCATCGAGTCCTGCATCCGCAGGGACGAACCGCGCGAGCGTATGCCGCTGAAGGAAGCCACGAACCTGCGTAACAGCGCTACGCGCTTCGCTAGCCCCCGTACCACCTCGAAGGTCCACCCATTGCCGAAAAAGGCTCCCCGCCGCCGCCGTCACGGCGCCGGGCTCGACCGGTATGAGGCCGAAGCTACGCGCCAGCTCCCCGGCTGCAGCAACGAAGCCGAAGCGCAGCGCGACGCGATGCACCTGACCGCTAGCGTCCTCTCCGACGTGCTCGGCAAGAAAATCCGCGATGATGGCTTGCGCAGCAGCGACGGACTTGACCCGCGCTGCCAGGAAGGCGCGGACGAAGGCAGGGCCAGCTAAGCCGTAGCACGCTCCCGTTCGATCTCGGATGGCGTCAGCGAGCCGGGCCGCCGCGCCGAATTCGCCAAGGTGATCGAAGAGGCCGAAGCCCTGACCCGCGTCGGCCGGAAGGTCCACGAACCGGACGGTCTGCCCGGCCCGCACTGTCTTGCCGAACCCGCCCTCAGAGATACGCTGGCCGAGCGTGATCTCGGCCGTAGACAGCACCATCACGCGCCAGCGTTGACGGGCGCGCATCTCGCCGTCCGATTTCAGCCGACTTTTGCCGCTGCCGCCCGTGAGCGCGTAGGCCGCAACCTCGACCTCGTGCGGCGGGCACATGCCCAGCTCGTCGAGACCGAGAAAGCTGTCGTTGTGCTGTGCGCACACGCCTTCGAGCGCATTCGACGTCGTGCGCCAAGTCGAGGCGAACCCAATTGGCCCGCCCCCGCCCCAAACGCTGCCGGCGAGGCGCAGGGCCGAGGTTTTACCCGTCGACGAAGCGCCGACGAGATTGAAGCACCCCGACTCCTGCCCCATCGGTTCGAGGAGCGGGCCGGCGAAGGCGATCGAGAGCGCGAACAGAAGCCGCGTTTGCCCTACGGCAAGGCCGGCCACCTGATTGCGCCACGTGTCGAGGTCGCCAGCCTCGCGGAACATCGAGGAGCCGGGGTCGGAACGGAAGAGGATGGGTTCGTCGACGCGATCGCCGGCTGCCGCGGTGAACGAGGGGGCGGCATAGACGGTCCCGTTGACGTGCCACCCGGCCTTGCCGACGAGGAGGGCGCGCGTCTTCACGACAACACCCGCGAGCCCGGCCACAAAGCGCTCACGATGGCTACGGCCGGAGCCAAGCCGCAGCCCCTTGCTCGCCAGCTCGCGGCGTAGATCCGAGGCCTCTCCGCTAGCAAGGTCGGCACGGGACACGTTGACGACGTGCAGGCGGTCGTCGAGATCCCGAAACGAGATCGCGAGTGCCCATCCGGTGCCATCCTCGGCGCGGACCATGGCGTGCACGTCGAATGGCCCCGATACGATCATCGGGCCACCCTCTTTCGCCTCATAGACGAGGCCCCGCTCAGTCATCTCATAGCCGTAAGGCCATTCGATAGCCGGCCGCAGACGGACGATCGGCGGGAGATCCGCGTCGTCAGGCCCTGCAAGGCCCGCCGCAGCACGCAGATTGGCACGCGCCTGTTCGATGATGTCGACGGAGCCGGTCGATCGACGCCACGCCTCCTCGATCGCCTCCGTCCGCTCAGGCAAGGGCTGCGAGCCGGGCAGAAGAGGCGCCTGGTCAAAAATTTCGACGGACAAAGGTAGCTTGTTACTCACGCGTCCACTTCCGTCAGGCAAACGAGACAGGCCGCGCGGATGCGCGGCAGGGGATCGGCGGGCGGCCAGGGCTCACGCGGGAGGCCCTTCTGCGAGAAGAGCGAGGTAGGCGGCACCGATGAAGGCGAGCAGGTCGCGCGCAGCCATGCCCTCGGATCGACCCTGGATGCGCCAGACGTGGGCGCAGAAGCCGTCGAACCCATCCTCTCCGGCGGAGGCTTCGGACGACCATTCTCCCGAACGAGGATCGTAGCTCACCCGGAACGTCGATCTCTGCGGATCGAGGTTGGCGTCGGCGATAGCGAAGTTGCGCGGCACGACGATGCCCACGGTCCCATCCGACCGGACCTCTCCGCCCTGGCACAGGGAGAGGGCCAGCGCAGCGCTGTGAGGCTCCAAGGCCTGCGACAGGCGCCTGTATGCGGCGGCACCGATGTAGGCCTCGCCGGCGGACGCCCGCGCGATCTCACCGGCGATCAGCTCGACCATGCGCGGCGGCAGCGACGGGCGACAGGCGAGCCGGACAGGCTTGGGTGTGCGAGTCAGCGCCCTGGTCGCGCTCCGCGCCTTGAACCAAGCCGTGAGCGCCCGAGGACAGTAGCGAATGCGCGATCCGACACGCACGAAGGCAGGCCCGCCGCCCCGCGCTCGCCAAGCCTGAAGGGTCCGAGGGGATACAGACATGAGCGAAGCGGCCTCCGCTTCACTGAGGAGGGATTCGACGGAGGGGAGAGGGACTGCCATTGGCGCTGAGACCCGCTTGAGTGCGATGGCGCTACGCTCTCAAACCATCACGCCGGAGCCCATGGACGCGGCGCAGGTTTCGACAGGGGCCGTTTCCACCTCACACCACCTCCACCGGAAGGGGGCTTGCGCTGCAGCACTTCCTTTCGCTGAGGTCAGTTGGCCTTAAATGGCTGGAACGGCTGCCATCACCGGCGCACCCCCGCAGGTGTAGTAGCCGTGGAGGTAGTGGTTCGAGCTGAAAGCCACGCCGATAGGGTTCGCTGCTGATACCGAACAGCAGCGCCAACCTTGATGAAGGCCGGCCCCGTCCCGCGCATGCGCCACATCTGAAGCGTGCGGGGTTTAAGAGAGAGAAGATGAGCCGTCTGCAATTCCGTCAAAAGGACGTCGGATCGCCTTTGTAGAATGTCATTCATCGTCATCACTCGTGATGGATTGCGATGACGCTACGGTCCCCCTTCACCTGCCCTGTAGGAATGGAAACGGAGGAAGAATCCGTGGGAGCTGTTTCTACGGAAGCACGGCTGCTCTAAAATGCCTCCGTTTCCAGGCGCCTGTCATAGAATATTCGGAATAATAATATAAAAGCTATCCAATTTCGTAACAACACATTACTAGAATTAGATGATTGATCTTCTAAAATTATTGATCTTTGAATTTAAATTCTGAAAAAATACTACCTAGATAGCGGTACATAAAACGTGTTCAGCCCGATCCGTGGAAAAATCGGAGTTTTGCAGAGATGGAACACTGACATAGATAAGGTCCATGGCAACCGTGAATGCCTTGTCGTTCCCGCTAAGAAGATGCCATTCGATTACTGAGATCTCTCTCGCCTCATGGTCAGCAACCATATCATTCCAAAAAACGCCTGCGGCAGGCTCCGTCCAACCCAGAGACTCTATCGCCGCTCGGGTACTGCCTTCGCATGCGTGGGCCACCTTTAGAACAGCCGCGGCCGCTTGATCTCCCGCCCGTGCCGCGTCGATAGCTTTGCGTAGGGAGGACCGCATCTCAGTTGGCCTTGGAACAGTTAGCCATCCCAGTTGGGTCTCCAGTTCGGGCGAGAGCATGTCATGATCCAACATCGTGGGCCGTAACACCGCCTCACGCATGATGAATGCAAGGGACCCTTCCGGGGCATCGCGAAGGTGGATGGCTCCGCTGGCAAGGACGCTGCAAAATCCTCCATGTGTTGCGGGATCTTGCGCGATCTCAGCCAACGCACAGATGGCCTCTCCCCTCTCTGATACGTACTGTGCACTCTCATCACAGAACCAATCAGCCTCGCCAAGGCGGAAACCTTCACCGGAGGCCGCATCCTTGAATTTGATGTGTAGGGTTTTTGCCTGCCCCCACTTCTCTATGTCGTCCCTACCACCGCTGGCGACTCGTGTAGCTTCCTGCAGTAGTTTAGTAAAAGTGCCGCCACCCTTAGGAACACGCTTGCCTGTAAGCGTCGTCCAAAGATTTGCCATTTCTACAAAAAATGGCGTGCTCCATGTGTCAGGGTTGCCATCACCTCTAAGATGGTCAAGACGAGCAAGCTGCGCATCCAGTTGAGCTATGGAGTCCTTATCGCGGGCAATCTCTACCAACAACTCCTCTCGGCGGCTCTGACGGGAAATTCGGACGCGTTCGATGTTTAAGCCGCGGCTCTGACGGGAAATTCGGACGCGTTCGATGTTTAAGCCG
>NZ_LMNJ01000027.1:0-20379 GCF_001423325.1 Methylobacterium sp. Leaf113 | reverse complement strand
CACCGTCGAGGTCGCCACCTCGGTGGTCTGGGCCGCGCCGCTCAGGGCCGCGAGCCCGCCCGTCTCGGCGAAGCGGTCGCGCCCGATCGACACGTAGGCCCCGCCCACGAAGGGCTCGAGATAGGTCGGCTGGAGCGCAGGCGTCGATGCCGCCGCCATCACGATTCGGTAGCCGATCTCGGAGGCGCGGGTCAGGAGTTCCTGCATCCGCTGCGGCACGAGGAAGCCGACGCCCAGGGTTTGGAGATACCCGGAATTGGTGTGGCCGCTCGGATAACCCCCATCCGCGTAGGCGTTCGTGGTGTTCTTCCGGGGATTCAGCAGCACCGGCACCGCGACATCGGTGGTGACGCGATAGGGGCGGGGCGCGGTCCCGATTCCCGGCACGTAGGCACCGACCCCGAGAGTCGTGGGGGTGAAGGCACCGGCTGCGTTGAAGGACCCGACATCGGGGGCCACGAGGGGGCGTCCGCTGTTGGCGTCGATTATCGCCTGGGTGACGGTGAAGCCCTTCACCCAGCGCTCCGCGGTTCCGTAGACCGCCGGGACGGGGAAGTTCGCGAGGTAGCTCGGAACCACGAAATTCGCCGTGTCGGCGGCGGACAGGGCCGTCTTGTTCGTGGTGGCATTGTAGTTGTTGAAGCGGGCCGCCAGGGGATCGAGGGCCGGATTGAGGCCCTGATAGCGCCCGAAGACGCGCTTCGAGGGTTCCGTCGAGGCATTGGCCCGGACCGTGTTGTCGATGAAGCCGACGGCCGCCGCCAGGGGTGTCGCCGTCCCGTCGCCGAACGTCGTCGCGCCCCCGTTCGCTTTCGAGCCGGTGTTGAGGTTTCGGGCGTAGTCCGCCAGCGTCGTCGTCGCGTAGGTGGTCGGCGTCAGACCCGCCGGCCGGGTGCCGGTGACGAGGCCCCCGCGCCGGTGAGATAGGCGGCGGTGAGGGGACCGAGCCCGTTCAGGATGCTGTAGGCCTGCCCGATGCGGTCGTCATCGATGGCCGCCAGCGCTTGGTCTTCGGTCCGGGCCTGCGTCATCTGAACGACGGTCTGGTAGTTCTGGGTCATGACGGCGGGATTGGCCGTCATCAACCCGACAAAGCTGTCGAGGACGCGCGGAACGACCGTTCCGGGTCTGACCGAGGTGCTGTTGGTGAAGCCCACCGGCGGGGATGTCGGGATCTGCTGTGCGGTTGCCCCGAGCGGCAGAAGGCCCGTCGCAGCCAGCAGGGCGGTCTTGAGATGTCTGGACACGAAGCCTCGCACGGAAAGCAGGCCGAAGCCTTGTTGCGGTGCAGCGCTAGCTTGGCCGTACGACGGGTCCATGACGGAATCGACTGCCGCGCCGTCGTGAGCCGGACCGCCAAATTTCCCGTTTTGGTTGTGTTAAAATTGCCGCGATCGGGATGTCCGCGGTTGACGGAGGACCGCGCTGGAGGCCGGTCGAGGTGCGTCCCCGCGCTTTCACCGCGGCGGACGATCCTCTAAGCCGCAGCCATGCCCCGTGTCCCGGGGCGTCGTGGACAGGGTGCCGATGAACCGCGATCCGATCGCCTTCACCTGGCGGACCGCGCGGCGCGAGCATGCCGCCGCGGTCGGGCTGGCGCTCGGCCTGGGCGGGCCGCTGGCGCTGCTCGCGCTGCTGTGCCTGCGGGATCTCGTCGGCGTCCAGGTCCACGACACCGAACCGGTGGGCCAGTTCCTGCGGATCGCCGCGACGCTGCCCTGGCGCTCGCCCGCGGAGGGGCCGTTCGTCGCCTTTGCCGGCTGGAGCTTGCCGCCGGCCGACCTCGTACGCGCAGCCTTCATCGGACTCGCGGCCGCGGCGCTGGCCTCCGCCGGCCTCGGCTGGGCCGTGGCGCGCCTCTGCTTCCACGCCCAGACCCGCACGGTGGCGGCCCTCCAGGGGCGGGTCATGGAGGCCATTCTGCACGCCCCCCCGAGCGCCCGCGACGAGGCCCGTGCCCTGGCGCAGGCCATGGGCGATCTTCTGGCGCGCCTCGACACCCTGTTCGGACTGGCGATCCTGGTGCCGGCGCTGGCCGTCGGCGCCACCGGCCTCGCCCTGGTCCTGTCCTGGCTCGCCGCGCCGCGCCTCGTCCCCACCGTGGCGGTCGGGCTGGTGGCGGCCGGGCTGGCCCGGGCGCTGATCCAGCGCCGGATGCAGGACCGGGCCGCCCTCCGGTTGCGCGCGGGCGGTGCGGCCGGGCGCGCCCTGGCCGATCTGATCCGCCGCATGCCGGCGGTGCGCGCCCACGGGGCGGCGGCCTTCGAGCGCCAGCGCCTCGCCGCCAAGGGCGCCCACACCCGCGATGCGCTCGAAGCCTCCGAATCCGCCCTGGCCTACGCCCGCGCCCCATCCATGGCGCTGGCGATCCTGCTTCCGGCGATCGTGGTCGCGGTGGCGCTGTGGCGCGGCCATGACGGCACCACCGCGCCGGTCGAGCCCGGGGCACTGCTGGCCGCCGGCGGCGGCTTCGCGCTCGCGGTGGTGGCGCTGACCGTGACCCTGCGGATGGCCAGCCTCCACCGGGCCGTCGCGGGGCCGTTTCGCGAGGTCGCCCTCGACGTGCCGGCGCTGGAAGGCCGGGCCCCGGTGCGGCCGGGCACGATCACGGCCCTGCCGGAAGCGGGAACGCTGGTGGCGCAGGGGGTCGGGGCCTACGACCCCGCCACCGGCGAGCGTCTGGCCGGCGTCGACGCCACCCTGCCGATGCCCGGCCACGTCGCCATCCTGGGCGAGCGCGGCAGTGGCAGCCGGGTCCTGGCCGCGATCCTGGCGGGCCAGCTCGAACCTTCGGCCGGCGCCGTCAGCTACGGTGGCACCGACCTGCGGGCCTTCGAGCCGGCGGCGCGCGCCCGGCGCATCGCGCTGGCCGGCGCCGAGGCCATCCTGATCGAGGGCACCCTGCGCCAGAACATCCTCTACGGCGCCGCCGTTGCGCCCGACCGCGACGAACTCATCGCGACCCTGCGAATCACCGGCCTCGACGCCTTCGCGTATGCGCGGGGCCTGGAGGGCACCGTCGACCCGGCGGCCGAGCCGGAGATCGCCCGCGCGGTGGTCGCCGCCCGCCACGCGGTGCGCGAGGCCCTGGCCGCCGACAAGGCCGGGCGTCTGGTGGAACCCTTCGACCCCGCCCGTTACAACCACCAGGCCACGGTCGGCGAGAACATCCTGTTCGGCGAGGCGGTGGGGCCGGCCTTCGCGCAGGACCACATCGCCGCCCATCCCTATCTGCGCGCCGTGCTGGAGGCCGAGGGCCTGAGCCGACCGCTCACCGAGATCGGGCTTCAGGTCGCCCGCAGCCTCGTGGAGATCTTCGCCGACCTGCCGGACGACCACCCGCTCTTCGAGACGTTCTCGCTGTTCCCGGCCTCCGAGCGCGGCTTCTTCGAGGATCTCGTCGGGCGGCAGCCCGAGGCCAAGGGCTGGCGCCGCGGCCCGGCCGGCCAGCGCGACCGCAAGCGCCTGATCGGCCTGGCGCTCCGCTACAGCGAGACCCGGCACCGCTTCGGCCTCATCGACGCCGCCTTCGAGGAGCGGCTGGTGGAAGCCCGGCGCTCGTTCGCGCGCCTGATGCCGCCGCATCTCCGGGGCAGCGTCGAGTTCTACGATCCCGCCCGGCTCACCGCCGCCGCCAGCCTGGAGGAGAATATCCTGTTCGGCCGCATCAACGGCGAGGAGGCCGGCGCCGAAGCCCGGGTGCGGGCCCTGGTACGCCGGGTGCTGGCCGACGAGGGACTTGAGCCCGCCGTCTATCGCCTCGGCCTGGAGAGCCGGGTCGAGCCGGGCTTGGCCGGAGGCGGCGCCAGCCTCGGCGAGAACGCCATCGGCCCGCGCGAGCGCATCGCCATCGATCTCGCCCGCTGCCTGGTGCGCCGGCCCGACATCGTCGTCATCGCCATCGCGCTCGAGGATGGACGGTCCGACGAGATCCGGGCCCGCCTCGGAGCCCTTCGGACCGCCCGGGCCGGCCGGGGTCTCGTCGTCTGCCTGCCCGACGCCCGGGCGCTCGACGGGATCGCGCCGTTCGACGCGGTGCTGCGCGTCGAACGCAACACGGTGATGGCCGCCTGATCGCCGAGGAAGCAGCGAGGAAGCAGCACGGGAGCCCCTCACGTCCCCGGGATAACCGAGCGGCCCCTATTGCCGCCCCAATGGGATGCGATAGGCAGGTCGGCGTGCATCGTGCACGGCCGTCCGCGACCGAGCGGACGGGGCGCTCTTCAGGGCCGCGCATGGTCTGTCTGTCCCGGAACCCGGCCTGCCGGATTTCGCTTCTCACGCGTCCGAACCGCCTCGCGGTCCCGGTGCTCCTCGCCCTCGGGGGCCTGATCACCGTCCCGGCCGCCGTCGAGTCCGCCTCGGCCGCGACGGGCAAGGCCTTCGCGCCGATTCCGGCCGCCACCCTGGCGCTGATGCAGGCCAAGGGCACCACCGCCGCCGCGCCGGTGCTGTTCCGGGCCTACAAGAAGGAATCCGAGATCGAGGTCTGGAAGCGGGCCGCCAGCGGCCGCTTCGTCCACGTGAAGACCTTTCCGATCTGCCGCTGGTCGGGCCAGCTCGGGCCGAAGCGCAAGACCGGCGACCGCCAGACGCCGGAGGGCTTCTACACGGTGCCCCAGCGCCAGATGAACCCGAATTCGCGCTACTATCTCTCCTTCGACGTCGGCTACCCCAACGCCTATGACCGCGCCCACGGCTCCACCGGCTCGGCCGTGATGGTGCATGGGGTCTGCTCGTCGATGGGGTGCTTTGCCATGACCGACCCGGTGGCGGGCGAGATCTACGCCATCGCCCGCGAAGCCTTCGCGGGCGGTCAGACCGCGTTCCAGTTCCAGTCCTATCCGTTCCGGATGAATGCCGCGAACATGGCCCGCCATCGGACCGATCCGAACATCGATTTCTGGCGCCAGCTCAAGGAGGGGGCCGACCGCTTCGAGGCCCTCGGCGAGGAGCCGGCCGTCAGCGTCGTGGCGGGGCGCTACGCCTTCGCGCCCGCCAGAGACCCGGCCAAGGAGGCCATCGTCGCCGCCCACCGCAGGGCCGAGGAAGCCCGCATCGCCACCCTGGTGGACGAGGGCAGCGCGGCCGTCCGCACCACCTATTCGGACGGGGCGCAGCACCCGTTCTGGGCGGCGCTCGCCGCCAAGGGCACCTCGCTCGGGGACGTCAGCCGGCCCGAGGCCCTGGCCTATGCGGGGCAGGAGGTGGTGGTCATCGCCGCCCGGCCGCGTCCGGTCCAGGTCGCCGAGGCGGTGTGGTCGCGCTGGATCGCACCGGATTCGCTGCTCTCGCGGACCCGGATGCCCGGCTTCGTGCCAGTCCACGAGCGCCCGGCGGCCCGCTTCGCGCCGGTGCTGACCACGACCGGCGCCGAACCGGGTGGCTATCCGGTCGCGTGGCCGCGTCTCGTCCGCCTGAGCCTGTCGGGCACTCTGCCGCCGCCCGCGACGGGTCCGATCCGCGACGTCGTCGACGTGCTGGCCCAGCGCTGACGGGGTGCTGTGGCCCGTCAGACACGACCCGGCTTCGGACCGTCATGCGGATGATCCCGCTCCCGGCCATGTGCGGGCTCGCACATCGGGGGTCTCGGGGGATTACTACCTCAGAGGCGTTCCACTTCGATCCCTGCACCTGCCCATCGCCGATCTGCTCGAACTGGATCGCGTCGGCGCGACGAAAGGCACTCGACCTGAACGGGATCGGGGCACATGGTAATCGAACGATGACCCTCTTCACCCATCCCGCCGCGGAGGACGGCCTCACCCTCACTTTCTGGGGTGTGCGTGGTTCGACGCCCGTCAGCGGCCCGGATTACACCGAGTTCGGCGGCAACACCCCGTGCCTGGAGGTCCGCTGCGGCGAGCGCCTGTTCCTGATCGATGCGGGCTCGGGCATCAATGCCTGCGGCCGGCACCATCGCGACGCGATGCCGAAGGCGATCGACCTGCTCTTCAGCCACCTGCATCTCGATCACACGGCCGGGTTGCCGTTCTTCAAGCCGGTGGTGCTGGATCCGACCCGGACCCTCAACACCTATTGCGGCAATCTTGACGGCGCCAGCGCCTCGGAGGCCCTCGATCGCCTGTTCGCGCCGCCGCTGTTTCCGGTGACCCTCGACATCATTCCGTGCCACCTCGCCCATCACGGCTTCAGGGCGGGCGAGCGACTGACCTTCCCGGACGGGACCTCGGTCGACACCATCCTGCTCAATCACCCGCAGGGCTCCGTCGGATACCGGTTCGAACATGCGGGCCGGCGGCTCTGCGTGATCAGCGACATCGAGCACAGCGACCCCTGGCCCGATACCGCCCTGACGGATTTCGTGCGCGACGCCGACCTCGTGGTCTATGACGGCATGTTCACCGAGGGCGAGTATCCGGTCTGCCGGGGCTGGGGTCACTCGACCTGGCAGAAGGGCGTGGAACTTGCCCAGGCCGCCGGTGTCGGGGCGCTCGCCATCATCCACCTGCATCCGTGCCACACCGACGCGATGCTGCGCAGCGTCGAGGCCGACATGCAGGCCGTGATGCCCACCGCCTTCATCGCCCGCGAGCGCCAGAGCGTGGCCGTGGGCGAGCCGGTCCGCGTGGTTCCGCCCCTGGCTCTGGCCCGCAGCGCCTGACGGGCGCCCCGTCCCGAGGGAGGGGCGGCCGGTCGATCAGGTCCTTGGCGGGTTACGTCGTCGTCTCGCGCCCGATGCGGCTGTGGTGACGGCTCCAGGCGAAGTAGATCACCAGTCCGATGGCGAGCCAGACGATCAGGCGCAGCCAGGTCTCCGCATCGAGCGACACCATCATGGCGAAGCAGCTGACGATGCCGAGGATCGGCACGAGGGGCACCAGGGGCGTACGGTAGTCGCGGCGTGCATCCGGCTGTGTCCGGCGCAGGATGATGACGCCGACGCAGACGAGGATGAAGGCCAGCAGCGTGCCGATGCTGGTCATGTGGCCGAGTTCGGAGATCGGCAGGAATCCGCTGAAGGCGCTGGTGAACACCATGAAGAACAGGTTCGACCGGTAGGGCGTCTTCCAGGTCGGGTGGATCTTGGAGAAAAAGCCCGGCAGCAGGCCGTCCTGGCTCATCGAGTAGAACACCCGGCTCTGGCCGAGCAGCAGCACCAGGATCACGGTGGAGAAGCCCGCGATCACCCCGAGCGTCACGAGGCTGCGCAACCACGGGAACGGGGTCTGGCCGATGGCGGTGTTCACCGGGGCGGCGTCGCCCTTCATCTGGTCGTAATGCACGAGGCCGGTGAGGACGCCCGCGAAGGCGATGTAGATCACCGTGCAGATCGCTAGCGATCCCAGGATGCCGATCATCATGTTGCGTTGCGGGTTCTTGGCCTCCTGCGCCGCCGTCGAGACCGCGTCGAAGCCCACATAGGCGAAGAACACCACCCCGGCGCCCCGCATGATCCCGCTCCAGCCGTACTCGCCGAAGGTGCCGGTGTTCTCGGGGATGAACGGCACGTAGTTCTGCGCCTTGATGTAGAACAGGCCGACGCCGATCACGACCGCCACCACGGCGAGCTTGATCACGACGACGACGGCGTTGACGCGGGCGGATTCCCGGATGCCGATCATCAGGAGCGCCGAGGCCGCCACGATGATGAAGATCGCCGGCAGGTTGACGAGGCCGTGCGCCAGGGTGCCGTCGGGAAGCGCATAGGTCTCGAACGGGGAGCGGACGAGGCTCGGGGGCAGGTTGATGCCCAGGGTGTCGTGCAGGAAGCGCGTGACGTAGCTCGACCAGCTCACCGAGACGGTGGCGGCGCCCACCGCGTATTCGAGCACGAGATCCCAGCCGATGATCCAGGCCACGAACTCGCCCATGGTGGCGTAGGAATAGGTGTAGGCCGAGCCTGCCACCGGGATCATGCCGGCGAGTTCGCTGTAGCACATGCCCGCGAAGGCGCAGCCGATGGCGGCGATGACGAAGGAGATCACCACCGCCGGGCCGGCATACTCGGCCGCCGCGATGCCGGTGAGCGAGAACAGGCCGGCCCCGATCACCGCGCCGATGCCGAGGGCGATGAGGCTCCAGGGACCGAGGGTGCGGGTGAGCTTGTTCTCGCCCCCTTCCGCGTCCCGGTTCAGCCGTTCCAGCGATTTGACGCGTGTGAGGTCGCCCGCGAAGCCTGCCGCCATGGGTTTGTCCTATCCTGGTCAGAAGCGAAGATCCGCGCGACGCCGCGCCGATCCGGGATGCGATGATCTCGCGGGAAAGTCTCGTGCGATGAATCCGTATGCCAGTCCTTTGCGATCCCGGCGCCTGCCCGCCTGAGTGGCAGATGCCGACGTACGCACCTGCAGGTTTCGGGCCGAACGGTCGTCACGGGCGCGCAGCCATCGCCGCAGCCGCCGCTTCCGAACCCGCGATCAGCGGGCCCAGGATCGCCCGGGCTCGGGCCGTGATGGCCGGGCCAGCAGCCGCGGGCGTTCCGGCGTCGAACGGCGGCGCCGGGGCGTATTCCGCCACGAGCTGGCTCGTGTGGGCCGCGTCCGCGCCGGCGAGGCGCGCGGAGAGCGCCAGGGCGAAGTCGAGGCCTGCCGAAATCCCCGCCGCGGTGACGCGGTTGCGGTCGAACACCACGCGCGCCTCCACCGGGATCGCCCCGAGGCGCGGCAGCACCTGGTCCCGTACGCACCAGTGCGAGGTGGCGCGGTAGCCCCGCAGCAGGCCGGCGGCGCCGAGGATCAGCGAACCGGTGCACACGCTGGTGATCCAGCCGGCCCGCGCCCCGCGATCGCGCAGGAACGCCAGGGTGTCGGCGTCGCGCATCTGGGCGGGCGTGCCGTCGCCGCCCGGCACGAACAGCACGTCGAGGTCGCGCGGGCAGGTTTCGAAGCTCTCCTCGGCCACGAGCGCGAGCCCGGTATCCGAGGCGACGCGTCCGGCCGTGCGGGCCACCAGGTGGAGCCCGCCTCCGGCGATCCCGGCCAGGACCGCCTGCGGCCCGACCAGATCGAGGGCGGTCATGCCGGGATAGAGCAGCATCGCGATGCGCAGCGGCCGTGCGGATGCGGGGACGGGTGCGTCCGGGGTAGACCCGTCTCCGGCCTGGGCCATCCGGGCCGACGCAGCCGTCAGCGCCGCCGCGGTGCCGGCCAGCCCCGCCAGGGTGACCCGGCGGTTGGGACGGTTCGGCGGCGTCACGCCGCGTCCGGCCCGACCTCGAAGGACGCGATCGCCTTGATCAGGCTCACCGCCCGATAGGGCTTGGCGAAGAACACGCTGCCCTCGATCAGGCGGGGCGGCGTCTGCGAGAAACCCGTCGCGTAGATGACCGGCAGGCCGGGACGCAGCCGTCGCGCCGCCTCGGCGAGCTGCCACCCGTCCATCTGCCCGGGCAGCCGGATATCGGTGAACAGGATGTCGATCGCGGTCTCGGCCTCCAGGATGGCCATGGCGCTCTCGGCGGTGGTGGCCTGGACGACCGTGAACCCGAAATCTTCGAGATCGGCGGTAATGACTTCGAGCAGAAGCGCCTCATCCTCGACCATCAGGATTCTGGGTTTGGGCGAGCCGCTCATCGTCGTCGCGTTCCGTCAGGCAAAACCGAGGCGGGATACGCGGTCGGCTCGTGCCGTCTTTTCATCGGCAGGCACTGACGATAGCTGGGTTCCGTCGCGTGGCAAGTAGATCCACACCGAGGTTCCCTGGCCGGGACGGCTCACAATCTCGGCATGTCCATCGGACTGCTTGGCGAATCCGAAGACCTGGCTCAGGCCGAGCCCGGTGCCCTCGCCCACCGCCTTGGTTGTGAAGAACGGCTCGAAGACGCGGGTCAGGGTCTCCGGGCTCATGCCGGTGCCGCTGTCCTCCACCACGATGGCGACGTGATCGATCGCCGGCAGGTCGGCGATCCGCGCCGCTTCGGCGGCCGGGATGTTGCGGGTGTGGATCACGGCGCAACCGCCGTCCGGCATGGCGTCGCGGGCATTCATCGCCAGGTTCAGCAGGGCGTTCTCGAGCTGGTTCGCATCGACGCAGACGGGCCAGGCCTGCGGCTCCAGGACCAGCTCGGGCTTCTCGACGGCGCCGAGGGACCCGCGCAGACGCTCTGTCAGGTCGTGGATCAACCCGTTCGGGTCGAGGCGGGCCGGCCGCAGGGGCTGGCGCCGGGCGAAGGCGAGCATCTTCTGGACGAGGGCCGCCGCGCGCTCCGCCCCCGTGAGAGCGCCGCGCAGGGGGCGATGCATGCCGCTCTCGGCCGGAAGGAAGCGCTCGATCTGGTCGAGATTGCTGATGACGACGCCGAGCAGGTTGTTGAAATCATGGGCGACGCCTCCGGTCAGGGCGCCGATCGCCTCCATCTTCTGGCTCTGGCGCAGCATCTCCTCCGCCCGGTCGCGCTCGGCCGAGGCTTCGTGCAGGGCGGCGAGCGCCGCGTCGCGCTCCTGCACGCGGGCCAGCAGGACAGCGTTGGCCCTGCGCAACTGCTTGGGCGACGGCAGAGCCAGGGCCTTGCGCAGCAGCATCCACAGGAGGGCGGCCGTCACGATCGAGGCCGCCGCCGCCACCGCCTTGACCGCGGCCTCGGCGGCGTAGTCCGGCACCCACAGGGTCCAGATTGCCAACAGATGGGTGGTGCCGCAGGCCAGGATGAAGAGCGCCAAGGCCCAGACCATCCATCCGAAGACGAGATCGCGCCGCCGGGTGACGAGGACGCCGAGGGCGACCGGAATGGTGAAGTAGGCCAGCGCGATGATCGCGTCGGAGACCATGTGGGTCCAGATCAGCTCCGGCCGCCACGACAGGCAGATCCCGTGGGGAGCCAGGCTGGTGCCGTCGAGGAAGCCGGTCAGGGTCTCGATCATGTCGCGTCTCGACGGGATGGAATCAATCGCCGCAGATCAGTCCGGCGCAGCGGGCGGCCGTTCCGAATAGGATAACCCGAAGATCAGCCGTCGTTCCAGGTAAAAATATAAACTATATCATGAGCCATTTCAGCTCGGTCATGCGCGAGCCTGGGACTTATTGGTTCTTGCACGCATGAATTGTGCTTTGGTTTTTTCCTAATCTCGAAAACTCAAGTCTATCGTGCTTCAGCCGATATCCAGGGTGGGGGCCGCACGGTCGACGGGGCGGACGACGGGTGGCGGAGCCGGGTAACGGCGCCGCCTATTCGACCACGACCTTGTAGGCTTGGCCGACCCGGAGGTGCGCGCCGCGCTCGAGGCCGTTCAGCACCTGGAAGCGCTCCAGCGGCTTGTCCGGCACCACCATGCGCTGCGCCAGGGTCTCGACGGTGTCGCCCGGCCCCGCGGTCACGACCACGAGGCGCAGGGCGCGCAGGGTGCGGGTCTCGGCCGGATCGATCGACGACAGGCTCTCGGTCCAGCGTCGGAAGGCCCCGTCCGGATCGGTGCTGCCCTTGGCCGCCATGATCATCCGGAAGGTCGTCTCGCCGGTCCGGATCGCGGCGAGGCGGAAGGTCCAGTCCTTGCCCCGCGACAGGGCGGTGGCGGCCGGGTAGCCGGCCACCATCCGGTTCTCCAGGGAGCCGGGCTCGATCACGTCGCTCCAGGTCGCCTTCAGCACCTCGTCGAGGCCCTGGCCCGGATGACTCTCGACCTGGTCGAACAGCAGGCGGCGGCTGCCCTCGCCGGTGGTGCCCAGCACCGCGTTGCGGGTGTTCTCGATCGAGAAGCCTTCGGGCACCTCGAAGGCGATGCCGAGGCCCGGATGGAGGAAGCGGCGCCCACGCACGACGCCGTCGCCGGGATTGTCGCCGTAGGCGATGCCGTCGATGGCCGTGAGGTAGCGGGCGCGCTCGTCGACGCCGAGGCCCGGCGCACCGATCAGGCGGCCGGCACGGGTCACCAGGGTGATCCGCTCGGTGGTGCCCGGGTGGGTGGCCAGCATGTCGGGCTCACCGGCCATGCCGGTGCCGGTCTTCAGCGCCGTGGTGCGGTTCAGGGCGGTGAGGAAGCGCCCGGCCCCGAACGGATCGTAGCCGGCCCTGGCCAGAGTGCGCACGCCGACGGTGTCGGCCTCGAGTTCCTGGTCGCGCGAGAACCGGGCGAGGGCGAACTTCGACTGGCTCTGCAGCTGCGCGCCGGTGACGGGATCGTTGAGCACGTCGGCCACCACCTTGCTGACCAGCTGCGAGCGCAGGGCCAGTTCGGTACGCGCCGTGGCGTGCCGCAGGGTGACGTGGGCGATCTCGTGGGCCAGCACCGCCGCGATTTCCGAGGTGTCGCTGGCCAGGGCGAGCAGGCCCCGGGTCACGTACAGGCGGCCGCTCGGGAGCGCAAAGGCGTTGATGACGGGCGAATCGAGCAGGGTGACCGCGTAGGTCTCTTCCGGCCGCTCGGTCGAGCGCACGAGGCGGTCTGTCACGTCGCTGACGAGCTTGAGCGCGGCCGGCGAGCGATACTCGCCCCCGAAGGACGCCACCAGCTTGGCGTGGTCGGCATCCGAGGCCGTGCGCTCGCGTCCGGTGGTGCGCGGCGCCTCGCGTGGCACCGCGACCGCTGCCGTCTGCGGCACCGCGCCGGTCTGATCGCCGAGGCAGCCCGAGAGCAGCAGGCCGAGGACCGGCCAGGTGCCGGCGCGGACGCCGCACCGGGCGCCGCGACGGGCCGCGCGCGGCCGGGCGGTCGCGCGCATCGTGAGGCGGAGGATCGAACCCATGCCGTTCAGCGCCGCTGCGCCTGCTCCCCGTCCAGAACTTCGATCATGTCGGCACTCGCGATGTCGAGGGTCGGGCCGCGCCAAGCTTCGAGGATGCCCCGGACCCGGAGGTGACGTCCACGCCAAGCGGTGGCCCGCGGCGCAGGCGTCTTCCCGTCCGCACCCCGGCCACCCGCACCCCGGCCACCCGCATCTTGGCCAACGACATCTTGGCCATCCGTGTCCCGGAAGACCGGTCTCTGCAAACCACGTTCCTGCAACTGGCGCCAAGTGCGTTTCGACACGGTTACCGTAAGCCCGTTCTCACCCTTGCGGGCGAAGTCGAGATAGGTCCGTCGCGCCCGCTCGCCGACCCACAGGACGGTCCCTTCCGCCACCACGAAACGGCCGATCCGTTCGCGCAGGGCGGGTCCGTCCCGGACCTCGGGGCGGCCTTGACTCCAGAGACCGAGCCGCTGGCTCCGGGCTCCGGCCTCGACGGCCAGGAGGGCCGGGCGACACAGGCTGTCCCGCTCACCCGCATCGACCTCGGCGAGGCCGCCCGCCACGAGGCCGGCCGCGAGGTCCATGGCCTCCGGCTGTCTGCCGGCCTCAGCCTCGCCCGCCCTCGCATGGATCGGGATCGCTTCGACCGGGATCGCGTCGACCCGTGACCGGCCCCAGCGGTCGGTGTCACCCCGAGGCACGACGGTCAGGGCGCGGCCCTGTCGCGCGATGAGCCAAGCCCGCGCGGCTTCGGCGCTCTCCGGGCCGTCCGGCCAGTGCACCCCGTCGAGCACGGCCCGCGCACCCGAGGCGAGGATCAGTTCGCCCCGGGGGCCGAGCCCAACGAAGCGGTCCTCCCGCGCGGGCGCCTCACGGCATTCCGGCGCCACGGCCCTGGCCGGGCTCGACAGCGCCGGCAACCCGCTCATGGCAAGGCCGAGGAGCCAGCCCGCTCTCCACCGGCAGGGCGATGGTCGCTGCGCGATCGTCACGAACCCGGCCCCCGGCTCCCGTTGCGAATCCGGCGCCATTGTCCTCCGCGATCGGGCCGAGACAAGGAAGTCTCGGTGTCTCGGAGCGGTTCAGGACGCGTTGCGGCAAGATCGCCACACAAATCGATCGCCACGCAGGAGTTTGGGGCGGAGCCCGGAATGCGCCTGCCCGGTTGGCGGCCCCGTGCGATGGTGTTAGGAACGCTCCCGGTGAGTCTCCGTAGCTCAGCTGGACAGAGCACAGGTTTCCTAGATCACAATTGGGCGTCGCGAGGGGAAACCGCGCGGCGGATCCGCTCAAATTCGGGGAACGCTCAACGTCCGCTTTCCGCGGACACAGCCAATCCCGAGCCAAGCCCGATGCCCCGACGGGGACCGGGACGGTGTAGAGACTAGACGGGCGGCACCTAAGGACCTCGGCGACGAGGTCTACGGTGAAGGGATAGTCCAGACCACGAACGCGCCCTCGGGGGTGCGGCGGCGGAAGCCGAAGTGGGATGAAACCTGGGGTCGCAGGTTCGAGACCTGCCGGGGACGCCACCACACCCTAAGCTCTTGCTTGGGCTGAAATTCTGCCGATATCAGTAGCTTACGCGCCGCCGGTCATACAATCGGGCGGTACAATCGCGATGGCTTTGATGTCGTATCTCATCCGCGACGGGCTTGGCACGTACTACTTCCGCCGGGTGATCCCGGTGGACCTCCGCCCCTTCATGCCCGCCCCCTGGACCGGCAAGGCGAACTGGAAGCGAAGCCTCGGGACCAAGCAGCCGGCAGCCGCGAAGAAAGCGGGGTCTTGCCTCCTGCGGGACTGCATGACCGACTTCGAGGCAGCCGAGCGGGCCAAGCAGGGGGAGGTGCCGAAACGACTCCTGCGGCCTTCCCTGATGCCCTCCGCCGATGAGATTGCCGCTGATGTGCTGGCGGAGCTTCTGGCTGCCGATGCGGCGGAGCGGTCTGGCGGAGACCCCCGCAAGCAGCACCAGACGCGAGAGGAGCGGGGGCGCTGGCGCGAACTGGCCTCTGTCGCCTTCGACCGAAGGGGCATCCCCGAGGACTACCACCATGCCATGGGGGAGGGCATCGAGCTGCTCCTGGGCGACTTCCGCCGGGCCCTCTCACGCTCAGACACCAGCATCGTGGATGTCGAGTGTTGCGAGTACCTCCGCGGAAAAAACATACCGATAGACCCCGACTCTGATGGCTACCATGAGGCTGGCCTTGCGGTGCTCCAAGCCCACGTGAAGGCCTACACTCTGATGCTGGAGCGGCAGCGGGGAGAGATCGTCGCCATCCCTGCACTGAGTGCCACCCGCGGCCCGAAGCTCTCGGAAGCGCTGGCGTCTTGGACGAAGGGCGGCGGGGCGAAGGGCAGCCGGAAGCCTAGCCCCAAGACCTTGCTCGAAGCCGGCCATGCGGTGCGCCGCTTCACGGAGTGGCATGGCGACGTGCGCCTGGGCGACATCACGCGAGAGATGGTCCGCGAGTTCCGGGATGCACTGGCACGGGCACCGACCCGGCTGGCCGGCGACCTCCGGCAACTCCCACTGCGCGAGCTGCTCAAGCAGGACCTCAAGGGCTTCCCCCCGGTCCAGGCGGTAACAGTCAACAAGTCCCTCAACATCCTCGCCGCCATCGTGAGCCATGAGGAGGCGGCCGGGCGGCTCGATGCGGTGGCGGGCTACAGGAACCCCTTCGGACGGGGCGCCAAGCTGATAGTCGATGGCCGGGAGGGGGAGGGGCGCCAGCCCTTCGACAAGGCAGACCTCGGCCGCCTCTTTGCGACGGGGGTCTTCACAGCCGGGGAGCGGCCGGTGGGTGGCTGTAAGGAGGCGGCCTTCTGGCTCCCCTTGCTGGCCCTGCTGTCCGGGGCACGGCAAGCAGAATTGGCGCAGCTTCGGGTCGCGGATGTGGCGCAGGATGAGGAGACGGGGGTCTGGTACCTCGACATCGGCACCGCTGGCGGACGGAAGATTAAGACGGTCTCCTCTCGCCGGAAGGTCCCGATGCATCCCGAACTGGAGCGGATCGGCCTGCTTCGCTATCGCCAGTCACTACTGGATGCGGGGGAGGGGCCTGAAAGCCCCCTCTGGCCCGGGCTTCTCGCAGGCCGCGAGGTCCAGCCGGCGGGGGCGTGGTCCAAGTGGTTCACCCGACACCTCCGCGAGAAGGCCGGCATTGAGGATCGCGCGAAGGTTTTCCACTCGTTCCGGCACAGCTTCAAGCGCATGGCGAGAGACGCGCGGCTCGGGGAGGAGGTTCACGATGCCCTCACAGGGCACAGCGGCGGCGGCGGCATTGGGCGGGGCTACGGGAGCGGCTTCGGGTTGAAGACGCTAGCTGAGGAGATGGCCAGGATAGAGGCGCCCGAGGCGGTGCAGGGTTTGAAGTGGATGCTGGTCGGAAAAGGGAGATAAGATGCTCTACATTACAATAGATGGCGATGATATTGGGCAGAAGATATCGGCCTGTTATCTCTCTGACGATGTAATAGCATTGCAGAGGATTAACGGTATAGTTCAGGAGAGGGTGATAAGTATTGCGGATATACTTCGAGGTAGAGGATTTGAGATTTTGTTTTGTGCCGCGGACGGCGTTGCTGGACGCGGCGAATACATTAGTGATAACGGGGCCGAAATATATAAAGAGATAGCAAATTTGGTGGCCCCTGATCTGAGTTTCTCGGCCGGAACAGGCGGTACTTTGCGAGAAGCATTTATCGCCTTACTGTATGCAAAGAGCAGCGGAAAATCGCGAATTTGTGACTATAAGGACCTAAAGTAGTATGTTCCGGATCATCAATTTCGCGCATCTGATCCGCTATGCGGCAATTGCCACAACCATCATTAGCATATTGACCTACGAGGTACTTAAAAGTTATTTCGATATAAATCTTGCGCTTATCAGAGTATTGAGTATTGCCCCATGGGTCGCATTAATAGTGATTCTAACAATAACAACGAACAAGACCGCCAGATGGATTTGGATGGTCGTGTCGAGACTAGGATTTTCAAAATATCCAGACCTCAATGGAAGTTGGGAAGGCGAGATAAATACCGAAACCGGTATCAAAATTCCGGCACGTGCCTTGATCCGGCAGACGCTTTTGGAAACGCAAATCGATCTGCATACTGAAACGGCTAAGTCTCTTACCCTTGAAACTACCCCAATCATCGAATCCGGTCAAAATAAGCTGTACTATAAGTATCGATCTATACCTAAGGAATTGCTATGGAGTTCATATATCGGATCAACAACTTTTGATGTTAGGAGAGTTAATGACCAAAGTGAAAGCTATTTGGAGCTTTCAGGATCATATTTCACTGATAGAAAATCCATCGGGAGAGTGCGTTTGCGCCAGTTAACTCCAGAAAATTCCGGTGATGTTTCATACTATTAGGACGCCCTCTCTGGATTGGGATTGCTGCCTTCGGTGGCCGCCCTAATATTGCATCCCTGTTGGTAGACTGGATCGCTCAGCTTCCGGTCCGCCATCAGGAGCGCCCTGTCCCCTCTCGGTACTTGGCCGCCGTGCCCATTGCGGCGCTTGCGCTTGTGAGCCGCTCCGCGCCTCCGCTCGCATTGAAGACCCCGCAGGCCTCACCTCCAAACCTGCTGACAGGCCGCGCATAGTGGACGACTACGCAAGTCTCGCCTATCGGGTGCGCGAGCACCGAGGGGGCACTGTGAGCACCATCTTCACCATTGGCTACGAGGGGACAGACATCGAGCGGTTCATCGCCGCTCTCGTTGGAGCTGGTGTTGACTTGCTCGCAGACGTGCGGGCGGTGACGGTGTCACGTAAGCGTGGATTCTCAAAGAATGGCCTTCGTGCCCGACTGGCGGAGGCAGGCATCGAGTACGTCCACCTGGGTGGCCTCGGTGATCCGAAGCCCGGCCGAGAGGCAGCTCGGGCCGGCCGGTACGATGAGTTCCGCGCGATCTATGGCCGGCACCTAGCAACCGACGAGGCGCAGGCGGCCCTTACTGCTCTCGGCAAGCTGTTATCTGCTCGGAAGACTTGCCTGATGTGCTTCGAGCGGGAGCCTAGCGAGTGTCATCGAACAATCGTAGCGCGTGCAATTCCCGCCGGACGCATTAAGGTTATTGACCTGTACGGGGACGGGTCGCCGCCAAAATGCAAGACGCCGCAAAGGTTGCCATTCTAGTCAAGGCGCTCCCTCAGCCGAGCAAGACTTACGGGGAGACCGTGTGCTGTGCCGGCGTCACGGCGGAAGGGGTCTGGAAGCGGCTTTTCCCTGTGCGGTTCCGCCACTTGAAAGGTGAGCACAGCTTCGGGCGATGGGACTGGGTGAGCTTCAGGCACGGCGTGCCGAAGTCCGACCGAAGGGCTGAGAGTTGCCACGTCCACGAGGAGAGCATCGCAATCACAGGCAAGCTCCCGGATCGTGACAGGTCGAGCCTGTTAGAACCCCTCATCCTTGGGTCTGGCGTAGAGGCAGCAAGCCTGGGCCACTCGCTCGCGCTGATCCGTCCGCGAAACACCCGCTTCGTCGCACGCCGTAAGACCACTGCCGACATTGAGAAGGACCGGGCAGCCTACGCTCGGGCGGCACGGCAAATCGGGATGTTCGATGAGGAGCTGGCAGCCTTAGACCCCTCACCGTTTGAGTTCAGCTTCTGCTTCGAGGACGCGTCCGGAAAGCACGACTATCGGAATGGCGACTGGGAGGCCCACGCCATGTTCTGGAATGCGTGCAAGCGCACTAGCGAGGCAGAAGCCCTTCGGTGGATGGACGGGGTCTTCAACGACGAGTACCCACGCAAGGGCATGGTGTTCGCCATCGGCAACCAAGCTAAGCGTCCGCAGACGTGGCAGCTCTTGGGTGTAATTCGCCTCGATGAAGCTCGCCAATCCGCTTTGGCATTCTGAGGTCCACGGAGGCCGGAAGCAAGCAGGCGATGGCCGCCTCCAGCCGTCCGCCCGTCTACCTCGCTACCATCGGCCGCCGAGGTCTACCCCGAACACCTCGCCAATCTGGCCCAGCGGCCCCGTCTTCTTCGTGGCACCATCCTCGCGGCCACCGCTCCCCGAGCCATCAAATTCTGCCGGTAAACCGCGAGCCGCACGTTCCCGTCCGCCATCAGCAGCCGCCCGGCCATTTCCCGAAACTTCGACATGGTGCCCGTGAGCAGAGCCGTACCCATGCTCTTGACCAACGCAGAGTTTCCCCAGAGCTTGAGCGTTGGAGGCCTCCGATGCTCGCTCGCGACAACCTACTGCCACTGACCGCGATTGATGCCTTCGGTGCCGCGCACAATGCTGCGGTGTGGGAGAAGCACCGCTTATTCCTTGCCGCCGCTGACGCCTCATTCGGGGCGGCCATTAGGTCCCTGGACGCTTTCCGAACTGTCTGCGGTTCAAAGCTGACGCGGAAGCACGTTTTTGACATTGCAGACATAGATACCGCCGCCGGTGCTGCCGCTGCGATAATCTGGGGGTTCCCAAGAGGCGGCCTTCGCGGGCGCTGGCAGCCATTCGCTGAGGCCTTCTGCCAAGCCGAGCGATACGGCGAGGTCATCGCGGGCATACGAGAAGCCAAATCCAAGGTTACAGCTTCTGAGGCGCTGGCACGCTTGAACGCCGTGCAGCCGGGCATTGGCTTCGCGACTACTAGCAAGATTGCCTACTTCGCACACCTTCCGCTGTTAGAAGGGAAAGCGTTGATTTACGACAGCAATGTCATCCTCGCCATCAAGCACAGCCAAGGCGATGAGTTCAAGCGAACTCGGGCGGCACTCGGGAAGGGCTCGACCTTCTACCACCGAGGGACTCCCAGCTACGGCAGCTTCATCTCAGAGGCCGAGACCCTTAGTCATTCCTGGAACGTCGCCCCGGAGCAAATCGAAGCCGCGCTGTTCCAACTGTCGGCAAATCCTCGGAGTGGTTGGAACTGAGTCGAGACTGGATGGCGGCGGGCAACCTCACTCGATTTATCACCCGCCGCCTCGTCAATCGCTGCCGCTAGACCCTCCTGCGCTCCGCCGGCTTCCTAAGCACAAACGGCAAGACGTTGCTCCCGAGTGCCGCCTCTGCCAGCCCGAAGGCCTCATCCATCAGCCGCACGGCATCCGGGTGGCCCTCGCGCAGCGGGGCCTCAGGCTCGCTACCCGCGGCGGCCTCCTCGAAGGCTCGCACAATATCCGCAGCCACGCCCTGCTCATCGCCCTGGCTCATATCCGGGTCCCCTCGTCGTCGTTAGGCTTCGGGTTCACCTGTGCCTTCCTCCGGCCGAACAACCGGCTGAACGCTCCGCCTTCCGAGCTACCCCGCCCCGTCAGCGCCGCGAGCACCGAGGCCGGCGACACCAAGCTCTTGTTGAGACCATCCCCGGTATAGGCAGAGACCCCGGCGGGCCTGCCATTCTGGGCTGTGATGTTTGGCAGCGAGGCCCACTCCAGGGCCAGCCGGTTGGCGAACTGGGCGTCGGTGATGCGCCCAGCCTGCCACTCGGAGTAGCCCCGGCGGTTGAGGAGCTGGAGGGCCATGCGGTCCTGAAGCTCCGGGCTGAACCGCTCAGTGCCCGAGAGACCCATCTCCTGTTTCAGGCCCCGTAGGGTCTTCTTCATGAACTGGTACCGGCCGGTGGCGGAGGACTCGGTGCCCCGGTTGCCCGACCACGCCATCACCTGGTCCAGCGTAAGCGGTGTCTGGATCCGCCCTTTTTGATGAACTGACGATGGTGGAGGCTGACGGTCCCTGGTTCGGATCGTTTTGTGTCTATGCTTAAGGATATGG
>NZ_LMNJ01000026.1:0-32602 GCF_001423325.1 Methylobacterium sp. Leaf113 | reverse complement strand
ACGTTGGTGTCGCGGCTGGAGGCGTCGAAGCCGTAACCGGCGTTGAAACCAGCGTAGAAGCCGGTCCAGGTGAACACCGGCACCGGCACGAACACCGGGGGAGCCGCGCGGCGCGGAAGATCCGCGGCCGAAGCGACGGCAGTCAGGCCGGCGAGCACAGTGGAGGCGAGAAGCAGTCTTTTCATTGTTTTACCTGGTCCTGATTGGCGAGAGCCGGCGCGCTTGTAGTCCCTGGCCGATGCGAGGTCTGTCGCTTTCCTGCAACAAGGTCATCTCTTAGGAGCGCAGATGTCAAAGAAGGGTAAAGGTTAGTGGGCCGTCATTTTTGCCTTCTCGCGATCGTGCCATCACGCACATCCAGCTCAACACAGGAACTCGCCCCTGTGCATCAATTGCTGGATTCAAGGGGCCAAGAAAGACTTTCTTCAGATCTGAATTATCGGCACGATCCTGCCTCGCAAGGGGGATTTTTGCGTTTTAATGCCTGTTTGGGGCTTGAAGGGACCCATATTGCCGCGGATCGTCGCCGGCGACGAGGTTCGGTCATCCGGGAATTCGCTGGCGTGTATTCCGAAGGAACTCGCTCGGGGAAAGAACTCGCCTGTGGGAACGTGGTCGCGGGCGGACCTTTCTTCGCGGTTGGGCGGCCTTCTGGATCGCGTCTCGACCGCGCTGTCGCTCGGTTCGCAGGGGCCGCGGCTGACGCGTTTGTGATGGCTGCGGCCCAAGCCAACGAGGGACCGAGATGAGGCGGCGGAGTTCAGATGCGCCCGAGCAGCGCCGATAGGGCGGGGGCGAGGCCGAGGGTCGCGAGCGGCGTCGGGACCTCCCCTGTGCCACCGTGGGTCTCGGGAGCCGTGCCTGCGATCAGAACGGCGCGGGTCCCGGCCTCCACCGAGCACAGCACGGGCACCGGCACGTCCGGCTGGATGCGGGCGGCCAGCCCGGCCAGGGCCGCGCCGCCCAGGATGACCGCTTCCGCCCCATCCTGCGTGGCGCAGGCGGTGCAGGCCGCCGCGAGCGCACCGAGGGCCGCCTCCGGGTCTGCCGCGATCTCACCCCCGGTGGGAGCAACGGTGCGCACGCCGGTCAGGTGGTCGCGGAGGCCGATGCCGGTGACGAACTCCGTCAGCATCGGCCCCCACAGGACCCCGCCGGTGACAATGGCGAAGCGTCGGCTTCCGGCGCTGGCGGCCAGGCAGGCCGCCTCTGCCATGCCGATCACCGGCACGGGCGAGACCTCGCGCAGGGCGGCAAGACCCGGATCGCCGAAGCAGGCGAGATAGACGGCATCGCAGCCTGCGACGTGCTCGGCGAGGGCGTCGAGGGCGGCATGGGCCGCGATGGCCGAGGCCGCGCGGCTCGCGATGTAACGGGCGCCGAATCGCCCCGTGACGGGAATGATGGTGGCCGCGGCCCCCGCGATGGTGCGGACGTGCCGCGCCACGAGGTCCGTGACCGCCGGGGTGGTGTTCGGATTGATCAGGAGGATGCGCAAGACCGGTCGGACCTTCGGTAAGGGGGATGTGCTGCGTCTCAGGTGTCGGTCGCGTGGGAGGTGGGACGGACCGGCGCAGGCCGGGTCTCGGGCGTCCGCCTCGACGCAAGGGGCCGGCCAAGGGGTGGCGGTTAAGGGGGGCGGCCAAGGGGCGAGCCCGATTCGCGCACCGCGTTGCGGATAAGCCTGTGCGGACGGGGGCTCTCGATTGACAAGGCCGTGCAAGGCCCTAAGTGTCCTCGCAACGCGTGTGCGCGGCGGGTCGTGTGTCGAAGCCGCCCCTGAGCCAGCCGTCGCCGTGTCGATGTCCTCCGCGCCGGTTGGTCCATTCCCGCGCGCAACGGTTCTCATAGAATATGTCTTTTGCCGACCTCGGATTGAGCGACAAGGTCCTCCAGGCCGTCACGGCGGCCGGTTATTCCGAGCCGACGCCGATCCAGGCCCAGGCCATTCCTCACGTGCTCGCGCGCCGCGACGTTCTGGGCATCGCCCAGACCGGCACCGGCAAGACGGCGGCTTTCACGCTGCCGATGCTGACGCTGCTCGAGAACGGCCGCGCCCGGGCGCGCATGCCGCGCACGTTGATCCTGGAGCCGACCCGCGAGCTCGCCGCCCAGGTGGTGGAGAACTTCGACCGCTACGGCATCAACCACAAGCTCAATGTGGCGCTGATCATCGGCGGCGTCTCCTTCGCCGAGCAGGATGCCAAGCTGATGCGCGGCACCGACGTGCTGATCGCGACGCCGGGCCGGCTGCTCGACCATTTCGAGCGCGGGAAGCTGCTGCTCACCGGCGTCGAGCTGCTCGTCATCGACGAGGCGGACCGCATGCTCGACATGGGCTTCATCCCGGACATCGAGCGCATCGTGAAGATGGTGCCCTTCACCCGCCAGACCCTGTTCTTCTCCGCCACCATGCCGCCGGAGATCGAGCGGCTGGCCGACATGTTCCTGCACACGCCGCAGCGGATCGAGGTGGCGCGTCCCGCCTCCACCGCCTCGACCATCGTGCAGAAGCTCGTGGCGACGAGTTCCGAGGGCCACGAGAAACGCGACCTGCTGCGCCGCCTCATCCGCGGCGAGGCGGACCTGAACAACGGCATCATCTTCTGCAATCGCAAGCGCGACGTGGCGCTGCTGCAGAAGTCGCTGGCCAGCCACGGTTTCAACGTGGCGGCCCTGCACGGCGACATGGACCAGCGCGCCCGCACCATCGCCCTCGACGGCTTCCGCTCCGGCGAGGTGCCGCTGCTGGTGGCGAGCGACGTGGCGGCGCGCGGCCTCGACATCCCGGCCGTGAGCCACGTCTTCAACTTCGACGTCCCGCATCACCCGGAAGACTACGTGCACCGCATCGGCCGGACCGGGCGCGCGGGTCGCGCCGGGCACGCCTTCACCCTGGTGAGCCGGGCCGACGAGCGCTCGCTCCACGCCATCGAGGCGCTGATCGGGCAGCCGATTCCCTGGGCGGAGGGCGACCTCGCTTCGGTCCCCGTATCGGCACCGTCCGAGGAGGGCGAGTCGACGCGCACCCGCTATCGCGGCAAGACCGGCACGGGCCGGCGGGTCCGCGGTGGTGAAGCTCGTAATCCGGAAGCTCGTAATCAGGAAGGCCGTGCGCCTGCCGAGGGCAAGGCGGAGAGCCGGCCGCCGAAGCGGGAGGGCCGTGCCGAGGCGGGCGGCCGCAGGGCCGCGCCGCGCCGCGCCGCGCCCGAGCGCGCCGCACCCGCGGCGGAGGCCGAGCGGGACGTGGTGGCCGCCGCCCCTGCGCCACAGCAGACGCCGCCACGGTCGCCCCGCCCCGAGCGGACGGCCGAGCGTTCGCGTGACGATCGACGCCCGCAGGCCCGCCGTCGCGGCGACGAGGAGGACGGCGATACCCCGATCGGTCTCGGCTCGCACGTGCCGGCGTTTCTCCTGCGTCCGGCGGTGGTCAAGCCGTCCAAATAACCCGTCGAGAGAGAATGGAGCGCGACGAGATCGGTACGCCAACCGTTCTCGGGAGCCGAAATGGCCTTTCGTCCGAGCCCTTAACGGCCTCTGCACGAACATTTCCGTAAAACGATCAAAACGCGGAGATGCGCCACCCTGTGAGACGACCGGGGGGGCGGGACAGTTGGGCGGATCATGGACGGGATACACGGCGACCGCGAACGGAGCTTTGCGCTGGCCGAGCGCGCCAACGCGTTGATGCGGGATTACGGTCCCTCGGCGACGCCGCATTCCTATGCCGTCTGGTACGCCTACGTCGCCGGCACGTATCCGCACATGAACGATGCCTTGAAACGCCTCACGGGCGCGTCCGGGTGCCTGACCGGCCAGGACATCGAGAGCCTCTACGCGAGCTATCTCGATCCGGCACGCCTCTCGGCCGCCACCGAGCGGGCCAGCAGCAGCGTGCTCTCGGAAATTGCCGGCGTGATGGAGGTGTTGGACCTCTCGCTCGGGTCCTCGGCGCAATATGCGGCTTCCCTGCGGACCCTGACGCAGGATCTCGACGGCATGCCGTCGAACCAGACCAGCAGCGTGCGCGAAGTCGTCGCCGCTCTGGTGGCGACGACCCGCGAGGTGACCGCCAACAACCGCACCCTCGAGGCCCGGATGCGCGAGAGCCGGCGCGAGATCGAGGCCCTTCGCGAGACCCTGGAGGCGACGCGCCTGGAGAGCCTGACCGATCCGCTCACCGGCCTGTCGAACCGTAAGCACTTCGAGGACAGCCTGGGCCAACTGGTCCGAGGCGCCTCGGCGGCCACGCCGGCCTGCCTGATCGTCATCGACGTCGATTCGTTCAAGCGCTTCAACGACGTCTACGGTCACATCACGGGCGATCAAGTCCTGCGCCTCGTGGCCCTGGTCATGCGCGAGCACGTCAAGGCCGGGGCGATCCTGGCCCGCTTCGGCGGCGAGGAATTCGCCATGCTGCTGCCGGATACCGGGCGGGCGGCGGCCTATGCCATCGCCGAGACGGTTCGCACCAGCGTGATGGCACGCGAACTGGTGAAGCGCTCGACCGGCGAGTCGCTCGGCAAGATCACGATTTCCCTCGGCTTGGCGATGCACCAGCCGGGCGATACGGCGGTGTCGTTCCTGGAGCGTGCCGACCAGTGCATGTTCAGGGCCAAGCGCGACGGTCGAAACCGCACGGTGGACGACGCCGACGGGATTCCTGCCGACGCCGTCTTGGACCGGAACCTGTCGAACGTTGCCTGATGGTTCCGGCCTGATGGTTCCGGCCTGATGGTTCCGGCCTGATGGTCCCGGAGTGACGGACCGGGCTCGACGCGCTCAGGCGCTTGCCAGCACGGCCTCGGGATTCACCGGCGTGATCGCCACGGACTCGCCGCAGCCGCAAGCCGAGGTCTGGTTCGGGTTGTTGAACACGAATTGCGACGCGAGCTTGCTGGTCTGGAAGTCCATCTGCGTACCGAGCAGGAACAGCAGCGCCTTGGGATCGACGAAGACGGTGACGCCGCGGTCCTCGACTTTGTCCTCGCCAGGCTTCTGCGCCTCGGCATATTCCAGGGTGTAGGACATGCCGGCGCAGCCGCCGTTCTTCACGCCGACCCGGACACCCGCGATGGGCTGGTCCGCATCCGCGATGATCGCCTTGATCCGATCGGCTGCCGCGTCGGTCAGCGACAGGACCTTGAACTTCGATGCCATGATGTCTCTCCGACAGCCGGGTTCAAGGCCCGGGCGGGTGAGGGTGGTGGAACCCGGTTAAGATAGGGATTGCGGAGGCCGGGGTCTATCCATCGCGCGCAGATGGATTGAAGCGCGCTGGCCTGATGCGCATCGGATCGATGTTGCATGATAGGGTGGCCGGACGGAGGGATCACCATGGCCGATGCCGTACGCCTCACCATGACGCCCGAAGACTTCTTCGTCTGGCAGCGCGATCAGGACGAACTCTACGAACTCGTCGATGGTCATCCAGTGCCGCGGCACCGGATGATGACCGGGGCAAGTATGCAGCACGATCGCGCGACGGTGAACATCATCGTCAGTTTGGGAATGCAACTGCGCGGGAAATCTTGCCGCCCGACGACGGCTAATATCTCGATCCGGACCAGCATCCGGGGCTTGCGTCGGCCCGACGTGATGGTCGAGTGCGCCCCCCTGGTGCCGGATACCTACGAGGCACGCGAACCCAAGCTCGTCGTGGAGGTCGCGTCGCCCTCGACCACCACGATCGACCAGACTCGCAAGGTGGAGGAGTACAAGCGTCACCCGACCTTGGCTTACATCCTTCTCGTGGAGACGCTGAAGCCGCAGGCTCTGCTGTACCGGCGCATCGGAGATGACTGGGAGATCGAGACCTTCGAGGGCCTGGACGCTGTCATCGACATGGCCGCCATCGGCGCGACGCTGGCGATGGCGGATATCTATGATGGCGCCGTCTTCCCGCCGCGCCGGGATCTCGCCAGCGAGGGCTGACCGCGCGTCCGCTACCACATATCGAGGGCGACGCGGGCTTCGTCCGACATGCGGCTCTGGTCCCACGGCGGATCGAACACCATGGTGACGGCACAGGACTGGACGCCCGGCACGGCGGCCACGGCGGTCTCGACCCAGCCCGGCATCTCGCCGGCCACGGGACAGCCGGGGGCCGTCAGGGTCATGTCGATGGCGACCTTGCGGTCGTCGGCGATGTCCACCTTGTAGATCAGGCCGAGCTCGTAAATGTCCGCCGGGATCTCCGGATCGTAGACACTCTTCAGGGCGACCACGATATCGTCGGTGAGGCGATCGAGCTCCTCCGGCGGGATCGCCGAGTCGCTCGCGATGGTGGGGGTGTTGGCCCCCCCGGTGATGGCTGAATCGCTCATGGGTCTCTGTCCTGGTCTCGCGATGGCGGGGAGCGGCCGGGCCGCTCCAGAATCGGTCAGGCGAACATCATCTCGGCTTTGGCCAGCGCCTCGGCCAGGGCGTCCACCTCCTGGGTGGTGTTATACAGGCCGAAGGAGGCGCGACAGCTCGAGGTGGCGCCGAAGCGGGTCAGCAGCGGCATCGCGCAATGCGTCCCCGCCCGGATCGCGACACCGTAGCGATCGATCACCGTGGCGATGTCATGGGCGTGCGCCCCTTTCATCTCGAAGGCGATGACGCCACCCTTGCCCTCGGCCGTGCCGATCATCCGCAGGGAATTCATGGCGCCGAGACGCTCCTGGGCATAGGCCAGCAGCGAGGCTTCGTGCGCCGCGATGCGGTCGCGGCCGACCTGCATCATGAACTCCAGCGCGGCCCCGAGGCCGACCGCCTCGATGATGGCCGGCGTACCCGCCTCGAACCGGTGCGGCGGGTCGTTGTAGGTGATGCTGTCCTGGGAGACCGTGCGGATCATCTCGCCGCCCCCTTGATAGGGCGGAAGCCGCTCCAGCCATTCCTTCTTGCCGTAGAGGACGCCGATGCCGGTGGGGCCGTAGACCTTGTGGCCGGTGAAGACGAAGAAGTCGCAATCCAGCGCCTTCACGTCGATCGGCATGTGCACGGCGCTCTGGGCCCCGTCGAGGAGCACGGGCACGCCGTGCGCGTGGGCGATGCGCACGATCTCGGCCGCCGGGGTCACCGTGCCGAGCACGTTCGACATATGGGTGATCGCCACCATCCTGGTGCGCGGCGTGAAGAGCTTTTCGAAGGCCTCGATGAGGAAGTTGCCGGAATCGTCCACCGGCGCCCACTTGATCACCGCGCCGCGCCGTTCCCGCAGGAAGTGCCAGGGCACGATGTTGGAATGGTGCTCCATGATCGACAGGATGATCTCGTCGCCCTCCCCGATCTGGCCGAGCAGGCCCATCGACGAAGCCACGAGATTGTAGGCCTCGGTGGCGTTGCGGGTGAAGATGATCTCATCGGTGGACTCGGCGTTCAGGAACTGCCGGGTGGTCTCGCGCGCGCCCTCGAAGCCCTCCGTGGCGGCATTCGCCATGAAGTGCAGTCCGCGATGGACGTTGGCGTAACCCGTCTCCATGCAGGCCACCATCGCGTCGATGACCGCGCGCGGCTTCTGCGCCGAGGCCGCATTGTCGAGATAGACCAGCGGCCGGCCATAGACCTTCTCGCCGAGGATCGGGAACTGCGCCCGGATCGCCTCGACGTCGTAGGGAATATTCGGGACGGGTGCGTTCATGCGGGGACCTGTGTGGTGTCGGACGCGCGCCCCTCTCCCTGCGGGAGAGGGGCGTTGCGGGATGCGATCAGCCCCGCGCTTTCAGCCACGCCTCGATGGTGCCGATCAGCGCTTCGCGGGCGCCGTCGTGGCTGACCGACTCGATGGCAGCCCCGAGGAAAGCCTGGACCAGCAGGCTCTCGGCCTCGGCCTTCGGCAATCCGCGCTGCATCAGGTAGAACAGCAGGTCCTCGTCGAGGGCGCCGCAGGTGGCGCCGTGGCCGCAGGCGACGTCGTCGGCGAAGATCTCCAACTCGGGCTTGTTCATCATCTGCCCTTCGTCGGACAGGATGAGACAGGCCGACATCATCTTGCCGTCGGTCTGCTGGGCCGCCTGCTGGACGATGATCTTGCCCTGGAACACGCCCGTGGCCTCGCCATCCACCACGGTCTTGAACAGCTCGCGGCTGACCCCGCCGGTGGCGGCATGGTCGGCCAGGAAGGTGGTGTCGGCGAGCTGCCGCCCGTTGAGCATGGCCGCCCCGTTCACCACCGCGCGGGCGTCGGCGCCGGCGAAGTTCAGGTAGACCTGGTGGCGCGAGAGGACGCCGCCGACGACCACATTGACGGTCTCGACGGCCGATGCGGCGCCGAGCTTGACGGACAGGGTCGACAGGGCCACGGCCTCGCGCCCTTCCGCGTTCAGGCGCGCGTGCCGGAAGGTGGCGTTGTCGGCCACCGTCACGTCGAGGGCGTCGTTGGGCTGGTAGGCGATCCCGTCCGGCCCTTCATGGCTCTCCAGAACCAGCGCCTCCGCGCCCTCCCCCAGCACCACGAGGGCGCGGGTGGCGGTCGAATAGGCCTCCGTCCCGGTGCCGACGAAGCGCAGGTGCAGCGGGGTCTCGACCTTGGCGCCGGCCTCCACCGCGATCAGCACGCCATCGGCCAGGAAGGCGGTGTTGAGCTGATAGATCGGGTTCTCCGAGGCCTGACGGACAGGCGTCAACCGATCGAGGTGAGGATGGCCCTCGGCGAGTGCCCGGCTCAGGGGGGTCACGGTGATGCCGGCCGGAATGCGACCGAGATCGGATTCCGCTTCGATCAGATGGCCGTTGACGAGGGTGAGGCGCACGGCCTCGATCCCGGCAAAGCCCTTCGCATCGGCCACGGCCGCCTTCGCGACCTCGGCCGAAGGCATGTCGGCGGGGTGCGCGGCATCGCGAAACGCCGAGCGCAGGTCGGTGTACTTGAAGGCCTCGACGCGGCGGGTCGGCAGGCCGACCGCCTCGAAGTAGCGGAAGGCCTCCTCGCGGGCGATCGAGACGCCCGTGGGGTACTTCATCTTCGTGGCTTCGAAGAGCTTGGACAGCCCGGTCTCGGCCGCGGTGCGGAGCGGGGTGATGTCGGCCATGATCAGGCGGCCTCGCCCGTGCGGTACTCGGCGTAGCCGGAGGCTTCGAGGGCCTTGGCAAGGTCCTTGTCGCCCGACTTCACGATCTGGCCCTGCGACATCACGTGGACGACGTCCGGCACGATGTAGTCGAGCAGGCGCTGGTAGTGGGTGATGACGAGGAACGAGCGCCCTTGCGCGCGCAGCGCGTTCACCCCGCCGGAGACGATGCGCAGGGCATCGATATCGAGGCCGGAATCGGTCTCGTCGAGGACGCAGAACTTCGGCTCCAGGAGCGCCATCTGCAGGATCTCCATGCGCTTCTTCTCGCCGCCGGAGAACCCGACGTTGAGGGCGCGCTTGAGCATCTCCTTGTTGATCTCGAGCTTCTCGGCCGCCCCGTTCACCTTCCGGATGAAGTCGGGGGTGGAGAGCTCGCCCTCGCCGCGGGCCCGACGCTGGGCGTTCAGGGTGGCCTTGAGGAAGGTCATGGTGCCGACACCCGGGATCTCCAGCGGGTACTGGAAGGCCAGGAACACGCCCGAGGCGGCGCGCTCGTCGGGGCTCATCTCGAGGATGTTCTCGCCGTCGAGCAGGATCTCGCCGTCGAGCACTTCATAATCTTCCTTGCCGGCGATGACGTAGGACAGGGTCGACTTGCCCGAGCCGTTCGGGCCCATGATGGCGGCGACCTCGCCGTCGTTCACGGTGAGGTTGAGGCCGTTGAGGATCTGCTTGTCCTCGATGGCCACGGTCAGGTTCTTGATTTCGATCATTTTAGTCTAAGTCCTTCAAACCATTCATTGTGCATCGCTTCGAGGAACGCGATGTTCCCGGCCGGAAAGCCCGAACAATCGCCGATCACCGCATCGATGTTACACCGGGGACACAAGGCGGTTTCCTCGCGAGGAAGCCAGTCCCTAATCTCGGCCGGTGGGAATATGCTGAGGCAAAAGAAGCATCCGCATATAGAACTACTTCTGACCTCTTTGGCATGCTGAGAACTGTGAATATGCGCAGCTCTCAGCATGCTCTTTTCGTATGTCACGACGAAACGCTTAGCCCACCGAGCCTTCGAGGCTGATCGAGATCAGCTTCTGGGCCTCGACGGCGAACTCCATCGGGAGCTGCTGCAGCACGTCGCGGACGAAGCCGTTGACGATGAGCGCGGTCGCTTCCTCATTGGAGAGGCCGCGCTGCTGGCAGTAGAACATCTGGTCTTCCGAGATCTTCGAAGTGGTGGCCTCGTGCTCGAACTGGGCCGACGCGTTCTTGGACTCGATGTACGGCACGGTGTGTGCGCCGCACTGATCGCCGATGAGGAGCGAATCGCAATTGGTGAAGTTGCGCGCGCCCGTCGCCTTCCGGTGCGCCGAGACCAGGCCCCGGTAGGTGTTCTGCGAACGCCCGGCCGAGATGCCCTTCGAGATGATCCGGCTGGTGGTGTTCTTGCCGAGATGGATCATCTTGGTGCCGGAATCGACCTGCTGCATGCCGTTCGACACCGCGATCGAGTAGAACTCGCCGCGGGAATTGTCGCCGCGCAGGATGCAGGACGGGTACTTCCAGGTGATCGCCGAGCCGGTCTCGACCTGCGTCCACGAGATCTTCGAGTTGGCGCCGCGGCAATCGCCGCGCTTGGTGACAAAGTTGTAGATGCCGCCCTTGCCCTCGTTGTCGCCCGGGTACCAGTTCTGGACGGTCGAATACTTGATCTCGGCGTCATCGAGAGCGACCAGTTCGACCACGGCGGCGTGGAGCTGGTTGTCGTCACGCTTCGGAGCGGTGCAGCCCTCGAGATACGAGACGTAGGAGCCCTTGTCGGCGATGATCAGCGTGCGCTCGAACTGGCCGGTGTCGCGCTCGTTGATGCGGAAGTAGGTCGACAGCTCCATTGGGCAGCGCACGCCCGGCGGGATGTAGACGAACGATCCGTCGGAGAAGACCGCCGAGTTCAGGGTCGCGAAGAAGTTGTCGGTCACGGGCACGACCGAGCCGAGATACTTCTTGACGAGGTCCGGATACTCGCGGATCGCCTCGGAGATCGGCATGAAGATCACGCCGGCCTTGGACAGCTCGGCCTTGAAGGTGGTGGCCACCGACACCGAGTCGAACACCGCGTCGACCGCCACCCGGCGCTCGGGGGCGATCCCCTCCAGCACCTCGACTTCGCGAAGGGGAATACCCAGCTTCTCGTAGGTCTTCAGGATCTCGGGGTCGATCTCGTCGAGGGACATCGCCGCCGGGCGCTTCGGCGCCGCGTAGTAGTAGATGTCCTTGTAATCGACCTTGTCATAGGAGACCCGGGCCCAATCGGGCTCCTGCATGGTCTGCCAGCGCTTGTAGGCGTCGAGGCGCCAAGCCAGCATCCACTCGGGCTCGTCCTTCTTGGCCGAGATGAAGCGGATGACATCCTCGGAGATGCCCTTTGCGGACTTCTCCATCTCGATGGTCGTCTCGAATCCGTACTTGTACTGATCGAGATCGATCGAGCGGACGCGATCGATGGTTTCCTGCACTGCAGGCATTAGGCGTCTCCTGACATGCCCGGCGTCAAGGACCGGGTGTTGGTGAGATGGCTTGGGAGAGCGGCGCTCATGCCGCGCGCCCCTGCCGACGATATAGGGTCGCCACCAGCCTTTCGCAGGCGGCGCGACACTGCGCGGCGTCGCTTTCGGTGCTGTTCCACCCGAGGCTCACGCGCAGCGCCCCTGCGGCCAGCGCAGGGGCGACGCCCATGGCCGCGAGGACCGGCGAGCGGGCGACCTTGCCGGAGGCGCAGGCCGAGCCCGACGAGAGGGCCACGCCGGCGAGATCCAGGGCCATCAGCGCCGTCGCGGCGTCGAGGTCCGGAACCGCGAAACACAGGGTGTTGGGCAGGCGCGGGGCACCGGCGCCGAACACGACGCACCCGGGCGCGCTCGCGCACAGAGCGTCCGCGATGCCGTCGCGCAGGATGCCAAGACGGTCCGACAGCGCCGGGTCGGCCAGGTCGGCCGCCACGCCGAGCCCGACGAGGCCCGGAACGTTCTCGGTGCCGCCGCGAAGGCGCGCCTCCTGGCCGCCGCCGCGCAGGAACGCGGCGTTCAGGGTCACGCCCTCGGCGAGCACCAGGGCACCGGTCCCCTTCGGACCACCGAACTTGTGCCCCGACAGGGTCAGGGCGTCGAGGCCGAGCGCACCCATGTCGAGGTTGATCTTGCCGACCGCCTGCACCGCATCCGAATGCACCAGGGCGCGACCATGGGCGCGGGCCAGGGCGACGATCGCCTGGAGCGGCTGAATCACGCCGGTCTCGTTGTTGGCGGCATGGACCGAGATCAGGAGATCGGTCTCGGCATGCCGGTCGAGCAGACCCTTCAGGGCCGGGAGGTCGATCACCCCGGACGCATCCACCGGGATCACCGCGACCGCGTCGGCCGGGAATCGGTGCCCGGCCGCGACGCAGGGGTGCTCGGTGGCGCCGACGAGTAGGCGCGTCGGAGCCGCCTGGCCGGTGCGCGCCAGGGCGCCGGACAGGACCGCGTTGGCGGCTTCCGTCCCGCCGCTGGTGAACACCACCCGCCCCCTGCCCGCCCCGATTCGCCGAGCGACCGCGGCCCGTGCCGCCTCCAGGGCGGCGCGGGCGGCGCGGCCCTCGGCGTGGATCGAGGACGGATTGCCCGGAAGGGTAAGCGCCCGCGCCACGGCAGCCGCGACCTCCGGTCGAACCGGTGAGGTCGCGTTGTGGTCGAGATAGGCGCGGCGTGCAGTCATGCGGACGAAAAACCACTGGTGGCGTCAAGTGCGAACGCGACAAATCCTTGCTTTTGCCCCCCACGATCATGCTAAGGCGCGGGCACGATACGTGTTCCGGTCGCCCAACGTGCGGGGAACGCGCCGATCCGAAGCTGGCTCGAACGGCGCTTGTTTAGAACAATTCTAGTCAGCTAGAATTGTTCTAAGAGCGCTTTTAGGTTCGTGGCCGGACGAGTCAAGGCACGCTTCACGGCTTTGCCCCGGCGTTCGGATCCGCGCGTCGTCCCGTCGAACCGGCGATCCCCCGCGCGATGCCCGATCGCGGTATCCGCCCAGGAGTGTTGGTTGCCATGCCCGAAGTCATCTTCACCGGTCCCGCCGGTCGTCTCGAGGGCCGCTATCAGGCGCCTAAGAAGAAGGGCGCGCCGATCGCGATCGTGCTGCATCCGCACCCCCAGTTCGGGGGCACGATGAACAACCAGATCGTGTACAATCTGTTCTACACCTTCGCCAATCGCGGCTTCGCGGCCCTGCGCTTCAACTTCCGCGGCGTCGGCCGCAGCCAGGGCGCGTTCGATCACGGCACCGGCGAACTCTCGGATGCGGCGTCCGCCCTCGATTGGGTGCAGTCGGTCAATCCTGAGGCCCGCGCCTGCTGGATCGCCGGCGTCTCGTTCGGGTCGTGGATCGGCATGCAATTGCTGATGCGCCGGCCCGAGATCGAGGGTTTCATCTCGATCGCCGCCATGGCCAACCGCTACGACTTCACCTTCCTGGCCCCCTGCCCGTCCTCGGGCCTGTTCGTGCACGGCTCCGAGGACCGGGTCGCCCCGGCCCGCGAGGTCATGCCGGTGATCGAGAAGGTGAAGACCCAGAAGGGCGTCATCATCGAGCACCAGATGGTCGAGGGCGCCAACCACTTCTTCGACGGCAAGGTCGACGAACTGACCCAGACCGTCGACACCTACCTCGACAAGCGTCTCGGCCCGAAGCCAGAGGCCGCCTAAGGCCCCGAGGCGCGGCGATCGGGAAGCGAATACCGGCGGAGCCCTCGGCTTCGCCGGTTTTTATGCGGGGGCGGCCGGCTTCCCCCAACGCGAGACGTGCAGGATGTCGGTCGAGCCTACGCTTCGATGAAGGCGGTGAAATCCGACCCTTGCTCGACGCGGAAGGCCCGCAGATCCCGGACCGAGCGCGAGAACCACGTGAGCCCCTTCAGGGCCGCGATGGCAGAGAACAGCCTCGCCAGATCCTCGTCCTTGCTAGTGTAGGGGCTTCCCTGCACCCAATCGAAGCCGTGGCCCGAGAGCGTCGTGCGGATGTCGCTGTAGGCCTGCGATATGCCCTTGGGATGGTGGGCTTGCGCCTCCGCGACCACGAGGTCGAACGCGATGGCGAACATCAGCGCTCCCGGGGATCGTCCAGGATGTCCGCGAGCCGGTAATCGACCTCCTCGCAGGTCTCCAGCACGCGAATCCGCATCATTCGATCGCCGCCCGCGAGTGCGTCACCCACGCTGACGATCTCGTAGACGGGGCCGACCTGCCCGAAGCGCCGCCAAGTCCCGATGAGGGCCTGGACGTTCGGGAATGAGGCGGGCGCCATGTCGTTCATGCGGGTATCCTACAGTGATCCCCATGACCGCCTAGCGCTGAACGAACCCGATCCTCACCCTCACGCCTTCGCGTGCACCACCGGCACCGCCGGCGCCCCCTCCCACTCCGAATGGGCCGGAATCGACTCGCCCTTCATCACGATGGTGAGCGGGCGCAGGCGGGCGTAGTCGCCGACCTTGGTGTCGTACAGCACCGTCGAGAACGCACCCACCGAGACGCCCCGGCCGACCACGACCCGGCCGACCTTCATAATGCGGTCCTCGTAGAGGTGCGTCTGGAGAGCGGAGGTGCGGTTGATGGTGGCGTAGTCGCCGATGGTGACGCAGTCGAACTCCGTGATGTCGGTGGTGAGCATGCACACGCCCTGGCCCACCTTCACGCCGAGCAGCCGCAGCATCCAGGGCAGGAACGGCGTGCCGACGAGGTGCTCCAGCAGCACCTTGCCGGCCAAACCCCAGTACAGCACCGCGACGGCCTCGGTGCGCATGGCCCACCAGGACCACATCGGCTGCATGCCGGGCTTGTAGACACCCATCAGCAGCCACTTCACCGCGATGACGGTGAAGGACTGGATGAACGCGATGGCGACGGAGACGGCGACGAAGCTGACCGCGAGGCCGGTCCAGTTCTCGGCCAGGATGGCCGGATAGAAGTAGAAATCGATCGCCGAGATCGCGAGACTGATGAACAGCATCGGCGAGAACGAGGTCGAGAACGCCTCGAAGATGCCGCGCCGGAGCTTCGGACCTACGCCGGGCTCGTAGGTCTGGGTGTTCGAGCCGAGATCGACCCGCTGCCGGGAGGGCAGCTTGATCGGCGGGGAGCCGAACCAGGTATCGCCCGGGCTCATCAGGGCGTTGGCCGGCGGCTTCGACTTGATGCCGATGAGGACGTCGTCGGGGATGACCGTGCCGGGGGGCACCACGGCGTCGTTGCCGACGAAGACGCGCGCCCCGGTGTGAACCTCGTGCATCGTCATCCAGCCGCGGCGGATCTCCTCCTCGCCGAACACCACCTCGTCGGCGACGAAATTGCGCGCGCCGATATCGGCGAGGTCGTAGCGCCCGCCGAGATTGGTGGAGATCTCGGCCCCCTGCCCCATGCGGGCGCCCATCAGGCGGTACCAGGCCCGCATGTAGACGGTGGCGAACAGGGACGAGAGGGTCTCCAGCGTGACCTCGGCGGCCAGGGCCACCGCCCACTTGCGCATGTAGAAGCCGCTGTAGATCGAGTAGGTCCCCGACGACACCCGTGGCAGAACCAGCCAGCGGATGCCCGCGATGAGCAGCACGGTGCCGGCCGTCATCAGCATGGCGGTCGGCCAGGTCAGCAGCGGCAGGTACCAGTGATAATCGATGTCGGTGATGTCGCCGAGCGAATCGCTGATCTGGTCGAAGAGGTAGAAGGCTGGAAAGATCGGCAGCAGGCCGATGGCGGGGATCGCCGCCAGCAGGAAGGTGTAGAGCGCCGCGAAGGCGAAGCGCCGCCGGGGCGAGGCCGTGGCGGGGGCGGGCAGCGCCGATGGGTCGGCCTCGCCGACCTTGCGGCCGGGGGACCCGTCCCAGATCTCGGCGGCGCCGACCCGCGTGCCGGTCGGGATGGTGGTGAGGTCCCCGATCTCGGCATGGTCGCCGATGACCGTGTCGGGGCCGATGACGCAGGAGGCCCCGATCGCCACGTCCGCCCCGATCGCCACGCGGCCGATGATCAGCGCGTCGCCCACCACCTCGGCATTGGCGATGACGAGACGGCCGCCCAGCGAGGCGCCCGCGCCGATGCTGAGCAGGTCCGGCGCACCGACCTCGATGTCGGAGATCAGGGCGTCCTTGCCGATCTCGGCGCCGAGCATGCGCAGGTAGAACGCGATGGCGGGCGAGCCCTGGAGCCACTTGATGTGGACCAGCGGGGTCAGGCGCTGCGTCAGCCACCAGCGATAGTAGTAGGTGCCCCAGAGCGGATAGCGCCCGGGCTTGGTGCGCCCGAGGATCAACCACTTGGCCGCGACCGCGATCGTGGCCGTCACGGCGTTGATGCCGATATAGACCAGCAGCATCACGGCGAGTTCGCCGAAGAACCCGAGGCTGCCGCCGGTGAGCAGCAGGTAGGTCACGAAGATGCCGAGCCATTGCGCGGTCGCCAGCGCGATGACGAAGGGCAGGGCCGCCGCCTGCGCGAGGCCGCAGAGGAAGCGACGCTTCAGGGACGGCGCCGGGAAGCTGAGATCGCGGATCGCCATCTCGGTGCCGGCGCCGCCGGTCCGCGCGATGAGCGTGTCGGCCATGGCCCGCAGGGTGCGCTGGCCGTAGACGTCCTGCAGGGTGATGGCGGCCAGCGCCGGCACCTCGCGCACCGCCCCGACGAAGCGGGCGGCGAGCAGGGAATGGCCGCCGAGATCGGCGAAGAAGTCGCTGTCGAACGGCATCGCCTGGTTGCCGAAGATGCGGTTGGCGGCGGCGAGCAGCGCCGCCTCGGTCTCGTTGCGCGGAGGCTCCTGCTCGCCGCTGGTGTCGGCCACCGTCAGGGTGGCGATGCGCAGGGTCTTGCGGTCGACCTTGCCGGAGGTCAGGCGGGGCAGGACCTCCACGGTCTCGAAATGCCCCGGCACCATGTAGGGCGGCATCTGCCCGGCCAGCGTCTGCCGAAGGGCGGCCTTGTCGATCGTGGTGCCGCGGTCGGGCACCAGGAAGGCGACGAGGCGGTCGACGCCGTCGTCCTGGCGCAGCACCACCGCCGCCTGGTTGATGCCGGGCAGGACCTGGATGCGGGATTCGATCTCGCCGAGTTCCACCCGGAAGCCGCGGATCTTGACCTGGTCGTCGATCCGGCCGTGGAACACGATGTTGCCGGTGGCATCGAGGGAGACCGCGTCGCCGGAGCGGTACAGCAGCGGATCGGTCCCGTCCGAGTCGTACGGGTTGGCGATGAATTTGTCCGCCGTCAGTTCGGGGCGCTTGAGATAGCCTTTCGCCACGCCCGGACCGCCGATGAGGAGTTCGCCCTGCTGGCCCGGCCTCAGAAGCTCCAGGTTCTCGCCCGCGACGTACACCGAATAGTTCGGGATCGGGCCGCCGATGGTGACGGGCACGCCCGGGCGCATCTCGGCGGCGGTGGCCACCACCGTGGCCTCGGTCGGTCCGTAGGTGTTGAAGAGTTTTCGCGAGGGCGTGGCCCAGCGGGCGACCAGGGGCTCGGGCAGGGCCTCGCCCCCGAGCAGCACGAGGCGCACGGTGGGCAGGTCCTGGGAGATCATCGCCAGGAGGGTCGGCACGGTATCGAGCACGGTGACGCCGGCCCGGGCCAGGATGCCGGGCAGGGCCTCGACATCGCCCATCATGGCCGGCGAGGCGACGAACAGGGTCGCGCCCACCAGGTAGGGCACCCAGATCTCCTCCATCGAGAGATCGAAGGCGACCGAGGCGCCCTGGAACACCACGTCGTCGGCGCGCATACCGTAGAGCGCGTTGCCCGAGCGCAGGAAGTGGCAGATGTTGGCGTGGCTGATGACGATGCCCTTGGGCACGCCGGTCGAGCCCGAAGTGTAGATCAGGTAGGCCGGATGATCCGGCGTCAGGCCGAGGGTCCGCAGATCGGGCACGGTCGCGTCGCGTGGCGTTCCGGCGGCCAGGGCCGCCACGGTCACCGCCGGGGTGCCGGCCGGCGCCTGGGCTTCCAGGGCCGGCGAGACCAGCAGCGCCTTCGCGGCGGCATCCTCCAGGCAGACCGCGACCCGGTCGGCCGGGGCCTCGGCATCGAACGGCAGCCAGGCGGCCCCCGACAGGGTGATGCCGATCTGGGCGATCAGCAGGTCGGTCCCGCGCGCCATCCAGAGGCCGACGACGTCGCCCGGGCCGATGCCGCGATGGGACAGCCCGCGTGCGATCGCGGCGGCCTGCGCCTCGACCTCGCCGTAGGTCAGGACCGGATGGGTTCCGTCGACGCCGGTCTGCGCGCCATCGATGAGGGCCGGGTGATCACCCCGTGCCCGGGCGCTCTCGCGAAAGATCTCGCCCAGCACCTCGTCGCGGATGAGGTCGGGCCGCGCCGGCCCGCGCAGCATGGCGGAGGCCCCGGATACGACGGAAGAAACCTCGTCCTCAGGCCCGCGCGTTTCCGCCCGGTGCCGGGTCGTCTCGGCGAGACTGCTCATCCGCTGCTCCGCTGTCGGCCCCCGATCGATCGAGGGCCGTCCTTTTGGCCGGGTAGGCGCCCGGATCGCGCCGAAATCACGGCGCGTCTAGCACGTTTGGGGGGCAGGCTTGAACCGGGGTTGAACGCGCAGGACGAGGCCGGTCAGGCCCAGCGCCATCCGGCCCGATCGAGCACCAGGACGCTGCCCTGGCGGATGCCGATGCGCGGGGCGTCCCGCACCCCGAGATGCCCGCGGATCACCAGGATCGCCCGGGCCACGCCGCCATGGGCGACGATCACGGTGGGGCGCGTCAGGCCGGTGACCACCGGAGTCACGCGCTCCACCAGCATGGCGTAGCTCTCTCCGGTCTCGCCCGGCGGGCGATAACCCCAGCGGTCGCGGTCCCGGGCCGCCGCACCGGAGGGGTCGCGCCGGCGGATCTCGGCCCAGGTCGAGCCCTCCCAGGTTCCGAAGCTGATCTCCTTCAGCCGGGGGTCGAGACGATAGTCCTCCGGCGGCAAAGCGAGGGCGGCCCGCAGGGTCTCCATCGTGCGCCGGGTCCGCGCGAGCGGGCTCGCGGCATAGTCCATCGTGGCGAGGTCGGCCTCCGCCACGGCCGCGAGGCGCCGGGCCACGTCCTCGGCCTGACGCAGGCCCTCGGCGTTGAGAGCGATGTCGCGCTGCCCCTGGAGGCGCCCTTCCGCGTTCCAGTCGGTCTGTCCATGGCGGATGAAGTAGATCGGGGTCACCGTCTCAGGCCCCGCCGCAGGCTGGAACGGCCGAGCCGGGAATTCGTTTTCGCACTCACATCCTGGCCCTGCATGCCGGCGGCCGCCGTTCCCCGCCCCCAACCGAGCGAGCGAGTCTCATTATGTCGAAGCGCCACGGCAAGCACGGGCAGGGCCAACGTCCCGGGGAAACGGACGCTTCCGCGCCGCAACGTGATGTTTCGCACCGCAAGAAGGGCGGCAAGACCCGCGAGCAGGGTGGCAAGACCCGCGAGCAGGGTGGCAAGACCCGGGCGCGCCACCCCGGCCATCGGCCGCCCTCCTCCGCTCTGTGGGCTCGAGAGACGGAAGGCCTGGCCCCCCACGCCGAGCCCCCTCCGGGCCCAGCGCTCGCGCCGGCGGCGAAGGGCATCGTCACGGTACGGCCGGGTTCACGGTGTGACCTCGACGCGATCGATGCGAATACGGATGGCGGGCTCGACAAGGACGAGGCCAAGGCGGCACTCGCCGCCGAGCGCGCCCGCATCGTCGCCCTGCAGGAGCGGCTCTATGCCGAGCACAAGCGCAGCCTGCTCGTGGTGTTCCAGGCCATCGACACCGGCGGCAAGGACGGCACCATCCGGGCGGTGTTCGAAGGTGTGAACCCGCAGGGCTGCCGGGTCTGGTCGTTCAAGGTGCCGAGCGCCGAGGAGAGCGACCACGACTTCCTGTGGCGCTACCACGCCAAGGCGCCGGCACGCGGCATGATCAACGTGTTCAACCGCAGCCATTACGAGGACGTCCTCGTGGTGCGGGTGAAGGATCTCGTGCCGGAGCCGGTATGGCGGGCGCGCTACGACCAGATCAATGATTTCGAGCGGATGCTCAGCGCGGCCGGCACCACCGTGCTCAAGTTCTTCCTCCACATCTCGAAGGACGAGCAGAAGGAGCGGCTGGAGGCCCGCATCGCGAACCCGGACAAGCACTGGAAGTTCGACCCGGCCGACCTCGTCGAACGCAAGGCCTGGAACGCCTACCAGGCAGCCTTCGCCGATGCGCTCTCCGAATGCTCGACGCCGCAGGCGCCCTGGCACGTGGTGCCAGCCAACCGGAAGTGGTACCGCAACCTCCTCATCGCCCGCACCATCGCCGACACCCTGGAGGCGATGGACCCGCGGTTTCCGGAAGCGCAGGCCGACATCGCCGGAATGACCGTGCCGGATTAGGCGTGGACCGCCAATCGCCGGGCGCTAATCCTTGTCGAGGCTGAGGTCCGGGGCTTCCGGGTTCTTCATGCCGACGACGTGGTAGCCGGCATCGACGTGGAGGATCTCGCCGGTCATGCCCTTGCTCATGTCCGAGACGAGGTAGGTGGCGGTCTCGCCGACTTCCTCGATGGTCACGGTGCGCCGCAGGGGAGCGTTGTACTCGTTCCACTTCAGGATGTAGCGGAAGTCGCCGATGCCGGAGGCGGCCAGCGTCTTGATCGGGCCGGCCGAGATCGCGTTGACGCGGATCTTCGAGGGGCCGAGATCGGCGGCGAGGTAGCGCACGGAGGCCTCGAGGGCGGCCTTGGCGACGCCCATGACGTTGTAGTGCGGCATCCACTTCTCGGCGCCGTAATAGGTCAGGGTGAGGAGCGAGCCGCCGTTCGGCATCAGCTTCTCGGCGCGCTGGGCCACCGCCGTGAACGAGTAGCACGAGATCAGGAGCGACTTGGTGAAGTTCGCCTCCGAGGTCTCGACGTAGCGGCCCGTGAGTTCGTCCTTGTCCGAGAAGGCGATGCAATGGACGACGAAGTCGATCCCCTCAGGGAACACCTCGGCGGCCGCAGCGAAGACCGCATCGATCGAAGCCGGATCGGTGACATCACAATGCCCGACCACGTGGGCGTCGAGTTCACGGGCCAGAGGCTCGACGCGCTTCTTCAGGGCGTCGCCCTGGTAGGTGAAGGCGAGCTTGGCGCCGTGGGCGGCCGCACTCTTGGCGATGCCCCAGGCGATCGAGCGGTTGTTGGCGACACCGAGCACCAAGCCGCGCTTGCCGGCGAGAAGTCCGCCGACGTGATCGTGAACCGGGTGCGTGTCCGCCATGTGTCACCTGAGCGAGAGCCGTGGCGCGCGCCGACGGTCCCGTCGGGCGACGGATCGGCGTATTCGCGCCGGGCATCCTTAGCGGAGCCGCGCCTGGGACGGAAGTCCGGGACCTGACAGCGCCGGGAGGCCGTCGCGGATGGGTTTGGACACCCGATCCGCGGGGGGGCATGCTCAGCTGATCTTGGTTCCGCCGGGCTTGACTCACCCGGCCTTGGCAGCGCGGCGCGCGCGGGCGAACTCGACGAGCGCCGCATCCTCCTGGCTCGGCAGCATCACGGCCGTGACGGCGAGGAGATCGCCCCGGGTTCCGTCTTTCTTCGGCAGGCCCTTGCCCCGCAGGCGGAACGTGCGTCCCGACCCGGTCATGGGCGGGATCTTCATCTCCACGGCACCGGTCAGGGTCGGCACGCGGATCGGGCCGCCCAGGATCGCGTCCTCCAGGGGTACCTCCACCGAGGCGCGCAGGTCGGCGCCCTCCACGGTGAAGCGGGTATGCGGCAGGATGCGGATGGTGAGCAGCGCATCGCCCGGCGCTCCCCGCAGGCCGCCCGGATTGCCGAGGCCACGCAGACGGATGGTCTGACCATCGACCACACCCCGGGGCACCACCACGTCGACATCGCGCCCGCCCGGCAGCGACAGGCGCAGCTTTTCCTCGCTGGCAACCTGTTCCAACGTGACGCTGAGCTCGGCCGCCACGTCCTCGCCCTTGACCGGACCGCGCTGCGGGCCACCGCCCGGGCCGGCGCCGGAAGCCCGGAAGGCATCGCCGAACAGGTGCGAGAAGATGTCCTCGCCGATGCCGCCGCCGCCGGCTGGGCCGCGTCCGCGCGCGGCACTCTCGAAATCGAAGCCGCCACCGCCACCGCCGCGTCCGCCGAACCCGCCGAAACCCTCGAAGCCGGTGGCGCGCGGCTTGCCGTCCGCGTCGATCTCGCCGCGATCGAATTGCGCGCGCTTGCCCGCATCGCCCAGGATCTCGTAGGCGCTGTTGGCTTCCGCGAAGCGGTCCTTGGCCTTGGCGTCGTCCTGGTTGCGGTCCGGATGGTAGGCCTTGGCGAGCTTACGGTAGGCCTTCTTGATATCGGCTTCGCTGGCGCCCTTGGGGACACCCAGCACGTCATAGGGATTTCGCATCGGTCTTCAGGATTCTCGGTGCCGCCTGAGGCCGGGCGATGGCCCGGCGCCTTCGGATTCGTCGGTCATGTGGACGGCCTGTTGCTTCTCTGCAACGGTCTCGCGCGAGAATTCGCCTCGAATCGCGCGCCGTCAACGCCTGGAGCTGTACTCTGATCCCGATCGGGCCGGGAGTCCGGCTCCTGCACGGAGGGTTTCGATCAGGCTGCCGATTTCGCAGCCCGAAGCCGGGTCAGGGTCCAGTCTCCACCCGACGGCTTGCACCCCGTGCCGCGCACGAAGCGACTGCCCGCCGGTGTGATGACGGAGGCCAGGAAGTCGCGGCAGACGAGATCGTTGGCCACGTAGGGTAGGCCGGTCGGGTTGACCGAGCCACGCAGGGTCGTCTCCGGGTTGTCCCACTTCACCGGGCGGCCATTGCCCTGCGGATCGAGGGCCACGGCAAGCGCCGCATGCGCTCTCCGCCAATCCTCCGCACCGAGATCGTTGCCGAAACCGAGCGGACGCTTGTCGATACTGCCGGTGCTGATCGGCTCGTCGGGCAGGACGGTACTGGCGCGGGCGACCTTTGGGGCCTTCGGTCCGGCCTCCGCCGTCTCCTCACCCTGAAAGGTGATGATCGGCAGGCCGCAGCCGCCGAGACCGAGCAAGGCCGTCAAAGCAAGGGCCGAGGCCCAGCGTTCCGGCCTGACGAGTCGCTCCTCGGCGAGGATACGCCCGTCCCGGTGGTGCTCCCGAGCCATATCGTCTTGAGCCATATCGTCTCTTGCCGCACGGTCTCGTACGGCCTGGGCTTTACAGTCGCGCCGACGCATTACACCTGATCTCAACGACGTGTTGGGCCGATAACGCTCGTGTCCCACGTCGGTGCCCCCGACCCGGATCTCACCACAGGATTACGCCTTGGAACGGTTAAGGATCGATGATCCCGCCTCCCCCAACTCGGACCCGGACCCCCTAGGTCCCAATGGCGACTTCACGCGTGCCGCCGACCCGTGGGCTCTGTTCGCCGCGTGGATGGCCGAGGCCGAGGCGTCGGAGCCCAATGATCCCAACGCCATGGCGCTGGCGACGACTGGATCGGACGGGCTGCCGGACGTCCGCGTCGTGCTGCTGAAGGGCGTCGATGCGCACGGTTTCGTGTTCTATACGAACGTCGATTCCGCCAAGGGCGACGAACTGCGCCAGAACCCGCAGGCCGCCCTGGTGCTGCATTGGAAGAGCCTCGGCCGACAGGTCCGTGCCCGTGGGCCGGTGACCCCCGTCACCCCCGAGGAGGCGGATGCATACTTCGCCAGCCGGGCGCGCAACAGTCGCCTCGGAGCCCATGCGAGCCGACAGTCGCGCCCCCTCGCCGATCGCGCCACCCTGGAACGCGAGGTGGCGGCCCTGGCGGAGCGCTATGGCGAGGGACCGGTCCCGCGTCCCGAGAACTGGACGGGCTTTCGCATCGCGCCGGTCTCGATCGAGTTCTGGAAGAACGGGGCGTTCCGCCTGCACGACCGGGTCCGCTTCACCCGCGACGGCGAGGGCTGGCGCGGGGCGCGGCTCTATCCTTAAAGCCGCGGATCACCGTAGAGCCGCGGATCACCGTCTTGCTGCGTCGCGGCAGGACCCTGGATTTTAGACCCCGCGCCGCTTAGACCTGAACGCGGCGTGGAGGTCGTCCGGCGTTTTCGCCTGCCGGACGTCTCCCGATCCTGAAGGAACGGTCTTGGCCTCATCCAACGAACGCCGGCGCGTCATGCTGCTCACGGGGGCGAGCCGTGGCATTGGGCATGCCACCGTGAAGCGCTTCTCGGCTGCCGGATGGCGGGTGATCACCTGCTCCCGGCACCCCTTCCCGGAGAACTGCCCCTGGGAGATGGGACCGGAGGATCACCTGCAGGTCGATCTCTCCGACCCGCAGGATACGGTGCGGGGCATCGAGGAGGTGGCCGGACGCCTCGCCGCCGAGGGGGGGCTTCTGCACGCGCTCGTCAACAATGCCGGGATTTCGCCGAAAGGGCCGCAGGGCGAGCGCCTCGGCGCCATCGCCACCGAATTCGGGGATTGGCAGCGGGTATTCCAGGTCAACGTGTTCGCGCCCCTGCTCCTGGCCCGAGGCCTCTGCGAGGAACTGACCCGCGCCAAGGGCTCCATCGTCAACGTCACCTCCATCGCCGGCTCGCGCGTCCATCCCTTCGCGGGCGCCGCCTACGGCACGTCCAAGGCGGCGCTGGCCGGCCTGACCCGTGAGATGGCCAGCGATTTCGGTCCCCTCGGCGTGCGCGTCAACGCGATTTCGCCCGGCGAGATCGACACCGCGATCCTGTCGCCCGGCACCGACAAGATCGTGGCCGGCATCCCGCAGCGCCGCCTCGGCACCCCCGACGAGGTCGCTAAGGCGATCTACTTCCTGTGCACCGAAGCGTCGTCCTACGTGAACGGCGCCGAACTGCACATCAACGGCGGCCAGCATGTCTGAATGGGTCGCGCGCTCGGCGCTTCTCGTCGCGTTCCTGGTCCTCACCGCCCCCGCCCTCGCGGAACCCTCCGTGACGATTCTCGACCTGCCGTTCCGGGCCAAGGCCCTGCGCGGTCCGGGCAGCGAGGTCGCCATCGCGGTGGCGACCTCGGGCCTCTTGCCGCTGGCCCGGAGTCGCAACCCCAATCCGACCGGCATTGAGCAGGAGGCTCCCATCGTGGTGGTCTGGGGCGATGGCGGAGGCGCCGCGCTCAGCCTGGTCGACGGACAGGTGGCCACCACCCTGCTGGGCGCCGAGGCGATCGAGGGCCTGGCCGCCGCGGAAACTCCCCGCGGCGCCCTGCCCGGCTCGCGGCGCGCGGTCTCGGGTCCCCTGAGCGCTTACCTGGCGAACCCGGTTCCGGGGCTCGCGGGCGGCCCCGAACAGGCAGCGAGCCTGGTCATCCGGGAGCGTCAACCCGTGGCGATGGGCGGGGACCCGAAGCCGGTGCCGATCGTCACCACGACGCTGGCCGCCGCCCCCGATACGGCGTTCGCCCTGCGCCGCCCCCGCATCGCCCGGTTCGCGGAGAAGCCCGTCATCGTCGCCGTCATTGTCACGACCACCGGAGCATCCGAGCTGGCGCTGTTCGGCCGGGCGCCAGCCGATGCGAAGCCCGATTCGAAACCAGGCGTCCCCTGGTCGCTCCTGGCCCGCAGTCCGGCTCAAGAGACGGGATCCGGCGGTCAGCCGCTGAAACCGGCGGGAATTGCGGATTTCGCCGGCGCCGGGCAACCGCAGATCGCGGCCGTCGCGAACCCGGAGGGCGCCGGGCTGCTCCAGCTCTGGGCCCTGGAATCCGGTGCCTTACGCCGCGTCCACGAGGCTCCGGGTTACACCAACGTCTCTCCCGGCGAGGGAGAGGTCGACCTTTCCGCCCTGGTGGAGCCGGAGCGAGCCGGGCCGCCCGAACTCGCCCTGCCGGTGGCCGACCGAAGCGCCCTCGCAATCCTGGTCCTCAAGGACGGCATCCGCGAGCGCCTGCGCATCCCGCTGCCGGGGCTTGCGGCCTTCGGACTTGCCAGCCTCGGCCGGGGACCCGCCGCCCGCCTGCTGGTGGGCCTCGCCGATGGCCGGATCGCCGTGGTGACGCCGTGACCGGGACGGATCCAGACGATCCCCAGGCGCGGCTGTTTCCGACGCGCCCCTTCGTCGGCACCTCGATTGCCGTCCTACGCGACGAGCGCGTGCTGCTTGCGGCCCGCGCCAACGAGCCGATGCGCAGCGTGTGGACCCTTCCGGGCGGTCTCGTGGAAGCTGGCGAAGCTCTGGCCGAGGCGGCTCTGCGCGAACTGCAGGAGGAAGTCGGCCTCAACGCCGCAGTGATCGGCGTGCTCAGTCCCACCGAGATCATCCTGCGCGACGGCACGGATCGCGTCCGCCACCACTACGTCGTCCATCCCCATGCGGCCTTGTGGATCGGGGGCGAGCCGGTGGCTGGACCCGAGGCGCTCGGAGTCCGGTGGGCCACGCTCGCCGAACTCGAGACGCTGGCGACCACGCCCGGCCTCGCCGACACTGTCCGCGAGGCCTTCGCCCGAGCCGCCTCGCGGGCGGAGCCTGCGGCATGAAGGCTCGCGGCATCAGGGCTTGCGGCATCAGGGCTTGCGGAGCCAGGCTGGCGACGCTCGCCGGACCCGCCGTGCTGATGGCCGTGCTGATGGCCGTTCCGGACGCGGGGCTGGCTCAGCAATCCCGTGGCGGCTCGGCCCGGTCCGCTCCGAAACCGATCGAGAAGGAGAAGGAGCCGCCACCGCCCGCCGAGCCGCCGCCGGCTCCCTACGATCGCGACCTGCTGCGCCTCTCCGAGGTCATCGGCTCTCTGGCCTTCCTGCGCGACCTCTGCGGTGCTGCGGATGCCCCGGAATGGCCGGCGCGCATGAAGGCCCTGATCGAGGCCGAAGGGGTGACCCCGGGCCGACGCGACCGCCTCGCCGGAGCCTACAACCGCGGATATCGCGGCTACAGCCTGACCTACCGGGTCTGCACGCCCGCGGCCACGGAGGCCGCCGCCCGGTACGTCACCGAGGGCGAGCGCTTGTCGCACGCCTTGGCGAGCCGGTTCGGCGGATAGGTGATGCGGCGCGGTCACAGATCGTGCGCCTCGCCCAGAAACGAAGAATTTGAGTGCCCGCGTTAACCGCTTCGCAATTCCTGGCTTTGCGAACCCCGCGGCTCGCCCTATCCTCATGGTCACTGGCCGGTTGGTTCGCCGGCCCAACGATGATGTGGCCCATGCACATGGATACGGTCTCCGCGCCCTTCGAGGCGGATCTCGACGACAAGCGTGCCGCGCTCGGCTACGTCTCGGAGGCGTTCGCCGAAGGCTGTCTCGATGGCCTCGATGGGGACTGCATGGCTCAGGCCGCTTTGTTCGCGGCGTTTCAGGAGCTCGTCACGACCTATGGCGAGGAGGCCACCGCCCGCTACGCCGAGGGGTTTCCGGACCGCATCCGCGGGGGCGCCTTCACCACGAGTCCTCAGCACTGAGATCCCAGGCGTGAGGTCGGAGGCGTAACCACCTCCCGCGCCGACATCGCCAAGCTCGGCAGATCCAGGGCAAGCGCATCCGCGCTTGCCCTTCTCGTTGGTTCCGAGTTCGTTGATGCCGACGCGCTCGCGCTCAGGCCGGCGCCAGCGCTTCCTCGAACAACACCGCCTCACCGCGCGACGGTGCGGTGAGCGCGCCGTCCCACATCACGCTGTTGCCGCGCACCAGGGTGCCCACCGGCCATCCCGTGACCGTGACGCCGTCATACGGGGTCCAGCCGCATTTCGAGGCGATCCAGTCGTTGCGGATCGTTTCGCGGCGCTTCAGATCGACCACCGTCACGTCGGCATCGTAGCCGACTGCCAGGCGTCCCTTCCGGGCGATGCCGAACAGGCGCTTCGGCCCGGCACTGGTGAGGTCGACGAACCGGCTCAGCGACAGCCGCCCCGCCGCTACGTGGTCGAGCATGATCGGTACCAGGGTCTGCACACCCGTCATGCCCGAGGGGGAATCCGGATAGGGCTTGGCCTTCTCCTCCAGCAGGTGCGGCGCGTGGTCGGAGCCGAGGATGTCGGCGACGCCTTGCGACAGGCCGTGCCAGATTCCGTCGCGATGGTCGGCGCCCCGCACCGGCGGATTCATCTGCACCAGGGTGCCGAGGCGTGCATAGGCCTCGTCGCCATCGAGAGTGAGGTGGTGGGGCGTGACCTCGCAGGTCGCGACGTCCTTGGCCTCGGCCAGATACGCCATCTCCTCCTTCGTCGAGATGTGCAGGATGTGGATTCGGGCACCGGTGGCCCGGGCGATGCGCACGAGACGCTGGGTCGCCTTCAGGGCCGCTTCGGGCGAGCGCCAGACCGGATGCGAGGACGGATCGCCCGGGACGCGCCAGTCCTTCTGCGCCCGCAGCATCGGTTCGTCCTCGGCGTGGAAGGCGGCGCGCCGGCGCGTCCGCTTCAGGATCTCGGTGACGCCGGCATCGTCCTCGACTAGGAGCGAGCCGGTGGAGGAGCCGACGAACACCTTGATGCCGGCTGCTCCCGGCAGCCGCTCCAGTTCCGGCACCAAGTGGGCGTTCTCGTGCGTGCCGCCGACCCAGAAGGCGAAGTCGCAATGCATCCGGTGATGGGCGCGAGCGACCTTGTCGGCCAGCGCCTCGGCGGTGGTGGTGAGCGGGTTGGTGTTCGGCATCTCGAACACCGTCGTGACGCCGCCCATGACGGCGGCCCGCGAGCCCGATTCGAGGTCTTCCTTGTGGTCGAGCCCCGGCTCGCGGAAATGCACCTGGCTGTCGATGACGCCGGGTAGCAGGTGCAGGCCGGTGCAGTCGCGGTGCTCCGTGGCCGTCGCCCCCGAAAGGTCGCCGATCGACGCGATGCGACCGGCGCGGATGCCGAGGTCGGCACGGTGGGCGCCGTCCTGATTCACCACGGTGCCGCCGGTGAGGAGGAGGTCGAAGGGCCGGTCCATGCCGAAGCTCCCGGGATGCGCATTGAGACGGGGTCGCGGGCGGCTTATGTCAGGCCCGGACGGCGCGCAATGCCGCTGCCGCTTGTTGAAGGAGCCGCCATGCCGATCGCCCTGCTGCCGGACCGCGCCATCGTCACCGTCTCGGGCGAGGATGCGACGAGCTTCCTGCAGGGCGTGGTGACCTGCAACGTCGAGACCCTGGAGGCTGGCGAGGCCCGCCTGGGCGCCTTGCTGACGCCCCAGGGCAAGATCCTGTTCGACTTCCTGATCGCCCGCGGTGCCGGGGATGGGTTCCTGCTCGACGTCGCCACCGAGCGGGCATCGGATCTCGCCAAGCGCCTTGGGCTCTACCGATTGCGGGCCAAGGTGGCGATCACCCTTGACCCGACGTTGGGTGTGGCCGCGGCCTGGGAGGGTGCGGAAACCAGCGCCACCGTGCTGCGTCGCCACGACGGGCGCCTTGCCGCCCTCGGCGAGCGCCTGTTCTTTGCAGCCGGGGCCTTCTCGGCCGATGCCACGGAGGCTGACTATCATGCGCATCGCATCGCCCGCGGCATCCCCGAGGGTGGGCGCGACTTTCCCTGGTCCGACGCCTTTCCGCACGAGGCGCTGATGGATCAGCTCGGCGGCGTCGACTTCCGCAAGGGCTGCTATGTCGGGCAGGAGGTGGTCTCGCGCATGCAGCATCGCGGCACCGCCCGCACCCGGATCGTGCCCCTCGTGGCGGTCTCAGACCATGGGCTGGAAACGGGGGCTGAGATCAGTGCCGGACAGCGGACGCTCGGCACGGTGGGCAGCGTCGCCGGACGGCGTGGCCTCGGCCTTCTGCGCCTCGACCGCCTCGCCGATGCCCTCGCGGCCGGCGAGCCTCTGCGTGCCGGTCATGCCCTGATCGGCGTGGAAAAGCCGGCCTTCGCCACCTTCGGTTTTCCCGAGGTCGCCCAAGCCGGCTGAGGTGTGGCCTGCCCCCTGGGCTGATGGGCCGACATCGACGCGCAGCCGTCACCCGGCTAAACCCTCGGCGATGCGCACCGATGTTTCCGGCCTGATTGATCATCCCGACGGCTGCGCCCGCTGCTGGTGGGCCGGGCTCGATCCCGTCTATGTGGCCTATCACGACACCGAGTGGGGTGTACCCGAGCGCGACGGCCGGGCCCTGTACGAGAAGCTCATCCTCGACGGCTTCCAGGCCGGTCTGTCCTGGATCACCATTCTGCGCCGCCGCGAGGGGTTCCGCCGCGCTTTCGCGGGCTTCGATCCGGAGGTCATCGCGCGCTTCACCGACGCCGATGTCGAGCGCCTGATGCAGGATACCGGCATCATCCGGAACCGGGCCAAGATCGTCGGCGCCATCGCGGGCGCGCGTGCCTACCTCGCCATCGAGGCCCGGGGACCCGGCTTCGCCTCCTTCCTGTGGGATTTCGTCGATGGCGTGCCGATCCAGGGCTGCGCCGCGAGCCGGAGCGCCATCGCCACCGAGACGGAGGTCTCGCGGGCGATGGCGAAGTCCCTGAAGGCGGAGGGCTTCGCGTTCTGTGGCCCCACCATCGTTCACGCCTTCATGCAGGCGGTGGGCCTCGTCAACGATCACCTCGTCGGCTGCCATCGCCACGGACCCTGCGCGACCCTCGGAGGCCGGGCATGAGCGCCGATCGCGGGCGCGCCTGGCAGCGGATGTTATCCGGGCGCCGTCTCGACCTGCTCGATCCGTCTCCGCGCGACATCGAGATCGCCGATATCGCCCACGGGCTCGCCCGCGTCGCCCGTTGGAACGGGCAGACCGCGGGGCCGCACGTCTTCTCGGTGGCCCAGCACGCCCTGCTGGTGGAAGCCATCGGCCGCGCCCTCGCACCGGACCTGGGCGCCGGCGCATGCCTCGAACTCCTGCTGCACGACGCACCCGAATACGTGGTCGGCGACATCATCTCGCCGTTCAAAGCGGCCATCGGCGATTCCTACAAGGCCGTCGAGCGTCGGCTCCTGGCCGCGATCCGGCAGCGCTTCGGCCTGCCTGAGCCTGGCCGAGACCTGGTCATGCTGGTCAAGCGAGCGGACGGCAGCGCGGCCTATCACGAGGCCATCCGGCTCGCCGGCTTTTCTCGCGACGAGGCCGATGCCATCTTCGACGCTTGCGCGCCCCTCTCCCCGGAGGCTGATGCGCTGCTCGATCCGTGGTCGAGCGACGTGGCGCAGGCGCGCTTCCTCGCCCGCTTTGACGTCCTGGTCGGGCCGGAGGTCGCCTGATGCCGTACCTTCGGGTCTGCCCCCTGTCACGGTTGCCGGAGACGCTCGAGGGGGCTGGCGCCCGGCATCTGATGACTCTGATGAAGGTCGGAACCGCAATTTCCCGGCCCGCCGGCATCGCGGAGGGACGCCACTGCGTCGTCGAGGTCAGCGACATCGTCGCGCCGATGGACGGACACGTGACGCCCGGTGACGGGCATGTGGCGGCGATCCTCGCTTTCGCCGAAGCTTGGGATCGGAAGGAGCCCCTGCTGATCCACTGCTATGCGGGGATCAGCCGCTCGACAGCGGCGGCCTACATCGCGGCCTGTGCGCTGGCTCCCGAGCGCGACGAGGCCGAGATCGCTCGCGCCCTGCGGATCGCCTCGCCCTCGGCGACGCCGAATGCGCTCTTCGTGTCGATCGCCGATCGTCTGCTTGGCCGTGACGGGCGCATGGTCGCGGCCATCGCGGAGATCGGGCGCGGAGCCGATGCGTTTGAGGGCGAGCCGTTCAGCCTGAACCTGATGTCGAATGTCAGGATATGACTCTAAGCTACTGAGAAGGTGACAAAAATATTTTCTGATCAGTGTCGCATCTCGGGGCCTTTGCGGGCTTGTGCGGGAGTGTGGCGCAAAGGCCGCCCGGCCCATGAAACGAAGCCGGATTCCTGGGATCGGGTTGCCGGCTTCGGGGCGACCGGCTTAGACCGACAAAATCAAGGGGTAGTTTAGGATGAGTGTCACGCGACCCGCCGTTGCGTCGACGGCCAGTGCCGGTGAGCCGGCCCTCGACCTGCCGTTCGAGAAAGCCTTGGAGCAACTCGAGGATATCGTGCGTCGCTTGGAAAAGGGTGATGTGCCGCTCGACGAATCCGTGGCGATCTACGAACGCGGCGAGGCGCTGAAGCGCCACTGCGAGGGCCTTCTGCAGAAGGCCGAGGCCCGCATTCAGAAGATCACCCTCGGTGCCGACGGTCAGGCGGCCGGCGTCGCACCGCTTGATGTCGACTAGCTTAGGGCAAGTCGATCTTCTTCATTGGCGCCAAGCAATTGCGCGCATGTTTTCCCTCCGGACGTGAGGTTGGTTCGGTGTCACGGCAAGAAACCACGGGCGAAACCTCGCCAGCGTCCTCCGCGTCCGCGTCGGGGCTGTCGGAGGGTCCGTCGATCCTGGACGGTCTGTCCGAGCCAGCGGCCCTGCGGCTTTTGCCGGAGAGCCAGCTGCAGGCGGTGGCCGATGCGGTCCGCACCGAGATGATCGACGCGGTCTCGGTGACGGGCGGGCATCTCGGCTCCGGGCTCGGCGTGGTCGAGCTGACGGTGGCCCTGCACCACGTGTTCGACACGCCCGACGACCGCATCGTCTGGGATGTCGGCCACCAGGCCTATCCSCACAAGATYCTCACCGGCCGGCGCGACCGCATCCGGACCCTGCGCCAGCCCGGCGGCCTGTCGGGCTTCACCAAGCGCTCGGAGAGCGTCTACGATCC
>NZ_LMNJ01000025.1:0-40966 GCF_001423325.1 Methylobacterium sp. Leaf113 | reverse complement strand
GTGTCCGGTTCAGGGTCGGTGGATCGCGGCGGGGCCGGTGTGCCGAGGATTGCGCGGATGTGGGCCAGACCAGCCTTCCGGTTCGAGCCGGAGAGGAAGCCGTAGTGCCGGATGCGGTGGAAGCCGCGCGGCAGGACATGGAGGAGGAAGCGCCGGATGAACTCCGTGGCGGACAGGGTCATGATCCGCGCCTGCCCGCCCTCGGCGCGCCGATAGTCCTTGACGCCAAAGCTGACGTTTTCCCCGTCGAAGGCGAGGATGCGCCGGCTGGAGATGGCGACGCGGTGGGTGTAGCGCGACAGATAGGCGAGCACGGCCTTCGGTCCGGCGAAGGGCGGCTTGGCGTAGACGACCCAGCGCTTACCGCGCACCGGGGCGAGCGCGCGGACGAAGGCCTTGGCGTCGGAGAGCGGGGCCAGGGTGCCGAAGAAGGCGAGCGTCCCGGCCTCGTGGAGGGCGGCGAGCCCTTCGAGGAACAGGCGGCGGAACAGCATGCCCAGCACCCGCACCGGCAGGAGGAAGGCCGGGCGCGACGCGACCCATCGGGTCCCGTCCGGCGAGAGGCCACCGCCGGGCACGATCATGTGGAGATGGGGATGGTGGGTCATGGCCGAGCCCCAAGTGTGGAGCACGGCGGTGAGGCCGATGCGGGCACCGAGATGCTTTGGGTCGGCGGCGATTCGCGTCATGGTCGCGCTCGCTGCCCGGAACAGCAGGTCGTAGACGGCGGCCTTGTTCTGGAAAGCGATGGCGGCGATCTCGGCGGGCAGGGTGAAGACGACGTGGAAGTAGCCGACCGGGAGCAGGTCGGCCTCGCGCGCGGCGAGCCAGTCGCGCGCCGCCGCGCCCTGGCATCTCGGGCAGTGCCGGTTGCGGCAGGAGTTGTAGGCCACCCGCAGATGGCCGCACGCGTCGCAGCCCTCGACATGGCCGCCGAGGCTGGCCGTGCGGCACTGCTCGACCGCCGCCATCACCTTCCGCGCGGCCAGGTTCAGGTGCCCGGCCCCATCGGCGCGATAGGCGGGACCTGCGGCACGGAAGACGTCGGCCAGCTCGATCGCGGCTTGCATCGCCTCAACCTGGCGCGGGTCCCTCCCCATGGAACAGGGCGAGCCTGTCGAGCGGGCTCGTCACGGCCCGCACCGTCCGGGTGGCGACCTTGGCGTAGAGCGCCGTGGTGTCGAGCCGGGCGTGTCCGAGCAGCACCTGGATGACGCGGATATCGACGCCGTCCTCCAGGAGGTGGGTGGCGAAGGAGTGGCGCAGGGTGTGAGGACCGACGCGCTTGGGGATCCCGGCCGACCGGGCCGCCTCCACCACGATGCGGTGAAGCTGGCGCGTGCTGATCGACCGGGCCCAGTCCTGTCCGGGAAACAGCCAGCCCTCGCGATGCAGGACGCCCTGCCGGTGTCCCTCGGTCCACCAGCGCCGCAGGAGACTCAGAAGATCGGCGGACAGCATCGCGTTGCGGTTGCGGCCGCCTTTGCCACGCTCGACCCGCAGGAGCATGCGCGTCGAGTCGACGTCGGCGACCTTGAGCGCCGCGACTTCGGCCACGCGCAATCCCGCGCCATAGGCGACCGACAGGGCCGCCAGATGCTTGAGGCAGACCGTGGCGCCGAGCAACCGCCCCACCTCCTCGGGGCTCAGGACGTCGGGCAGCGGGCGCGGATGGTTGAGGCGGACCAGCCTGCGAGCGAGATCGGGCCGCTCGATCGTATGGACGAAGAAGAACCGCAGGGCCGAGACGATGGCATTCATCGTCGGCACCCCGAGGCCGACCTCCTGCTGCGCGATCTGGAAACGGCGCAGGTCATCGACGGTCGCCGTGTCGGGCGAGCGCCGCAGGAACGTCGCCAGACGCCCGACATCACGAAGGTAGTTGCGCTGTGTCTGACGAGAGAACCGACGCAGGGTCATGTCGTCGACGAGGCGCTGGCGCAGCGAGCCCATGGCAGCGGCGGGAACGGCAAGGATGGTCATCGGATGGCTCCACTCGGATGAAGGGAGCCTCGATCGTCCGCCCAGGCCGGGCGACGCTCAATCAGCGCAGGGCGCTCGTCTCAATCCGAAAACCTCGAAGCTGCCACCAATCCCGCGCGAGCGGGTTCGTTCACCCACCCGACCCGGTCGTAATACGGACCGGCGGGTCCCGACCCTACTCAGACCTTCGAGGTCGTAGGCTTTAACGACTGGAGATTACGCTAAGCGGACCATCAATCGTGACTTTCAGGATGCCGCGATGGTCTCAGTTCGCGGAAGAGGACGAGGCGGTTCGAACCGATCGATGAACCGCATGCCATCCCAGAGGTCGACGGCATGCCCATCAACAAGGGCTCGTGCCTTATCCATAGCTTCGCTGTCGTCCGAGGCTGAAATCGGCGTGTTCAGCATCCTGCCTCCGCCGGCGTTGATCATCACGGCTCGATAGCACGGTCCCCCATCCGGCTCGGCAGATGGGGGCCCTGTCACCGGATCAGCTACGTGCCCGTGTAGGTCACAGCGGCCGAGTAGATGGGATGCCCATCTTCGTCCGTCACCAGAACCGAGAAGGCTTGGTGTTCGCCGTCCTTGGGCACCTCGTGCGCTGCGATCTGAGGCAGGACCGACTTTGCTTGACGAGCAGCTTCTTCAGGACCGGTTAGGTCCATGCCCTCGTCGTCGCGAAGCGTTTGGCCGTCATGGATATCGAAGAAGTAGCGAGGCACAGGGCTCTCCGCGCGCAGCAGGCGGGAGCACACNTGGCCGTCATGGATATCGAAGAAGTAGCGAGGCACAGGGCTCTCCGCGCGCAGCAGGCGGGAGCACACGAGGTCTCACAGGCGCGGAAAGCCGAGAGTGTGGCCGCGATAACTTTTGATATAGGCGCTGTGTCGACCAAAAAACTAATAAATGGGTGTTTTTCCCTTGGTTCCAAAGAACGGTCGGGTACCTCACATAGCGTGGTATGGGGGAGCCTTGGGATGCAGGTGGAGGTAGTTCGGATTGAACCCGGCATAGGCCTTGATGGCAGCGACATCGGGTAGGGTGACACGCCTCTCCTTGAACACCACCAGCCCCAAACGTCGTAACTCCTGGAGNGGATGCAGGTGGAGGTAGTTCGGATTGAACCCGGCATAGGCCTTGATGGCAGCGACATCGGGTAGGGTGACACGCCTCTCCTTGAACACCACCAGCCCCAAACGTCGTAACTCCTGGAGCACCCGGTTGATGTGAACATTCGACAGCCCAGTTGCATCGCCGAGGTCGAGTTGGATGAGGGGAAACGGGTAGCTGTTCTCTGTCGCGAGATCGACCATCTGGAGGCGGATCAGGAACTCGCAGAACAGGTGTGCGACCTGCTCGTCGGCCGAACGACGGCCCATGCACACCAGCCATTCCCGCAAGATTGCTTCATCGACGAGGCCAGCCCACTGCAAGGCACGGTTCAGGCCCGGATGTTTCCCGCTGAGGTCATTCATCACTGAACGCGGGATACGCACCACGTCGCAGGAGCTGATCGTTCCGATGCTGTGATCCATCTCGCCGAGGATCGACACGTTCAGGTCGCAGAAGTCTCCCGGGATGAGGAAGGCGACAATCGACCGTCCACCGCCTGGAAGCACCTTATAGCGGCAGGGGAANTCATTCATCACCGAACGCGGGATACGCACCACGTCGCAGGAGCTGATCGTTCCGATGCTGTGATCCATCTCGCCGAGGATCGACACGTTCAGGTCGCAGAAGTCTCCCGGGATGAGGAAGGCGACAATCGACCGTCCACCGCCTGGAAGCACCTTATAGCGGCAGGCGAACCCTTTCTGGATCAGGTGGACGTGATCGGGCACGTCTCCTTCCGAGATGAGTGCGGTTCGGGATGGGACATCGCGAACGCGCGCACTCGCATCGGTGAGAGCCTTCTCTTCGGACCCAGAGAGGATGAAACGGCGACTGAGCTTTTGGATGAACGGATTGAGCATGCACCCTCCCGGGCCATGCCCTTCGACCAATATGTCGACCCAAACAATTGTAATAAAAAAGGTTTCAAAAAATCGGAATCTCTAAGGCTTTGTGTTGTTCCGTACAGAACCGTACGGAAATCAGCGCCGGCGATAAACGAGGAACTTCACGTACGGGATGGTTCGTGCTGCTCGCCGGAAATTGTGACCTTTGCGCTGTAGACGACATCCCCGGAGGCGTTACGAACCGTGGCCCTGAACGCCTGTTGATCGCTTTTTGGCAGAGCGTCTTTAGCGATTTCTCCGAGTGTCTTCAGAACTTCCGTCCGTGCAGTTTCTACGTCGGGAAGGTCGATGCCTTCCTCATCCCTGAGCTGGGTACGGCCGTCATCAAAGTCGAAATAAAGCTTCAACAGCCATGCTTTCGATGAGGTTGAATTTTTCTAACGATAATTGCATCGTATTAAACCGTACTGCGCTTGTCGACATCGGTTGTTAATCAATTTTTTTCGGTCGGGTATCTCACATTTACCTGATCGCGGCAGGTCAAGTCACGTCCGCTTCAGACTTGATGCGGACGTTCGGTAGGCCATCGACGAACGTCTGCATTCCACCCGACCCGGTCATAGAGCGGACCAGCGGCAGTCGACCCAACATGGTCGTTCGGCCGGACGCTTCCGTCGCCCGTAAGCGGACATAACCCTTCCTACAGGAAATCCGTGATGGCGCTGACGAGCGCCTTGGCGTTCTCCTCCGGCACCCAATGGTTGGCCCGTTCGATGGTCCGGAAGGTCACATTCTTCGCCACCTCGCGCATCATTCCTTCGGTGAAAGGTGCGAACGCGCTGGTCGCTCCGGGGAGTGCAAGTACCGGCATCGTCAGCTTTCCGTCCCGCTTGAGGTCGTCCCTGTTGCGTTCCACGTCCACCGGGAAGGCGCAATAGAGCTCGAAATCCGCCCGCATCGCGCCGGGTCGGAAAAGGGCCCGGACATAGCGCTCACGAACCTTGGAAGCTGTGTCGGCCGACCTCACTTTTATCCCATGGGCAGCGCGTTCGACGTCATCATCGTAGGGGGAGGTGCCGCGGGCATCAGTGCCGCCCGGCAGCTTGCGGCCCACGGGTCATCAACTCTGCTGCTTGAGGCGTCGTCGCGCCTTGGCGGCCGCGCGCACACGCAGGAAATCGACGGGTACCCGCTCGACCTCGGGTGCGAATGGCTCCATTCGGGCGACCGCAATGCCTGGGTCGGCATAGCCGAAACGTTGGGCTTCCCGGTCGACCGAGGAGAGCCGCCTTGGGCGAAGGCTCACCCCGGCATCCCCCAGGACGAGGGCGCCCAGGAGGCAGCGCAAAAGGCGTACGGCGATTGGGAGGAGCGGCTCCGCCTGGTCGCGGCAGACAGTGACCAAGCCAGCGATGCGCTTGAGCCCGGCGGCACCTGGAACGCCTACGTGCGAGCCATCGCCGGCTTCATGAGCGGCGTTGGTCCCGAGTCGATCTCCGCAGCCGACTACCTGGCCTACGACGATGCCTCGACGGGCCGGAACTGGCACCTGCCGCTCGGCTACGGCACGTTGGTCGCCGCCAGCCTACCAACCTCGACGACGCTGAGCCTCGCCACCCCCGCCGAGCGGATCGACCTGACGGCGGACGGCGTCGCGGTCACCACCCGCGCCGGCACCGTCCGCGCCGGGGCCGCCATCCTTACCGTCTCGACCGCGGTTTTGGCAGGCGAGGCGATCCGCCTTCCCTCCGGGGTCGACCCCTGGCGCGAGGCCGCCGCCGCCCTGCCGCTCGGCCGCAACGAAAAGCTGTTCCTGAAGATCGAGCGCGATGCCGCGTTCGAGCCGGATACGCATGCCTACGGCAACCTGCGCGATCCGAGATCGGCCGCCTATTCCATCCGCCCGAACGGGTGGCCGGTGATCGAGGCGTTCCTCGGGGGCGACGGAGCCCGCATCGTCGAGGAGGAGGGCCCGGCCGCCGGCTTCGCCCACGTGTCCACCGAATTGGCCGCCCTGTTCGGCAGCGGTGTAGCCTCGGGGATCCGGCCGCTCGCGGCGACGTCGTGGAGCCGGATGGCCTCCATCGGCGGAGCGTATAGCTGCGCCCTGCCGGGCCGATCCGGTGCGCGGGTACAGCTGGCCCGCCCCTACCAGGACCGGCTTTTCTTCGCGGGCGAGGCGACCCACGCCTTCGACTTCACGACCGCCCACGGGGCCCACGATAGCGGGCAAAGGGCTGCCGACGAGGCGATGGCGGCGCTTCGGGACAAGCGCGGCCTGGGGCTGCGAGGCCCTCTCGCCGCTACGGGAACGTGAACGGCCCTACGGCGACCTCATCCCCGGTAGCGCAGCGCCTCGACCAGCACGACGAACGCCGGAGAGGGTCGGCACAGCGTCGGGTAGTACAAGTGATAGCCTGAGAATGGCGGGCACCAGTCGTCCAGCACCCGAGTGAGCCGACCGTTGTCCAGGCCGGCCTGCACCTGGTCCTGCGGCAGGTAGGCGATCCCGAACCCGTCGAGCGCCGCCTCCAGGATCAGGGTGACCGTGTTGAAGACGAGTTGCCCCTCGACCCAGACGCGGACGTCCCGCCCGCCCTTCTCGAACTCCCAGGCATAGAGCCCCCCGAGGGTGGGCAGGCGCAGGTTGATGCAGGAATGGCCCGTGAGATCCTCCGGCCGCTCGGGCCCCGGACGGCCCACGAGGTAGGAGGGCGCCGCCACGGCGGCCATGCGCATGTCGGGCGCGATCCGCACCGCGGCCATGTCCTTTGCCACCGTCCCCCCTAGGCGGATGCCCGCGTCAATGCCCTCGGCGACGATGTCGGTCAGGCCGTAATCGACAATGGTCTCCACCTTGATGTCCGGGTGGTCCGGCAGGACCTTGCGCAGGGTGGGCCAAAGTACGGTTCGTGCCGCATGCTCGTCCGCGGTGATGCGAATGGTCCCGCCAGGCTTCCCGCGTATTTCGGCCAGGTCGATCAGGCCGGCCTCGATCTCGTCGAAGCGTGGTCCGACCGCCTTGAGCAGGCGCTCGCCGGCCTCGGTCGCCGACACGCTCCGCGTTGTACGCGCGAGAAGCCGTATGCCAAGGCGCGCCTCAAGGGCCCGTACGGTCTGGCTCAGCGCGGATTGCGACACCCCAAGCTGCGCGGCGGCCTTCGTGAAGCTACCCGCCCGCGCAACGGCGACGAAGGCACTCAGGTCGTTCAGGCTCTCGCGCAGCATCCATAAGCTCTGCTCATGACCCCATGTTCATTCGAGCACCTAATCGGGTTCGCGCCCAAACGCTAGTTTCCTGTCCAGCGCCGCCGGGGGCCTTCGCGCGCCCGGACCCATCGATCACACGGAGCATGCCATGGACATCAAGCGCGCGGGCTCGCAGCCCTCCGGCAAGGGCCCGGACGAATGGTTCACCGGCACGGTCCGCGTCGACCCGCTCTTCGGCGCGACCGAACCGGCCCGCACCAGCGGAGTCCTGGTGACCTTCGAGCACGGCGCCCGCACGGCCTGGCACACCCATCCGCTCGGCCAGACCCTTGTCGTCACGGCGGGTTGCGGCCGGGTCCAGCGCGAGGGCGGTCCCATCGAGGAGATCCGCCCCGGCGACGTGATCTGGTTCCCGCCCGGCGAACGGCACTGGCACGGCGCCGGCCCGACCACCGCCATGAGCCACATGGCCATCCAGGAGGCGCTGAACGGCAGCCCCGTCGACTGGCTGGAGAAGGTCTCCGACCAGCAGTACGGCGCCTGAAGCCCGCCCTCGACCTCGAACATTTAGGAAGGGGCGGCCTGCCCATGAACCCGAACCAAGTCTGCGCGGACGATGCCACCTTCAGTCGCGAGACGGCGGCCCGCGGATGGGGCGCGGTGTTCGCCATGACCCTCTGCGTCGCGACGCTGATCGCTTCCGAGTTCATGCCGGTCAGCCTGCTGACGCCGCTCGCGGCCGACCTGCACATGACCGAGGGACATGCCGGCCAAGCCATCGCCGTCTCTGGCCTGTTCGCGGTGCTGACGAGCCTTGTCATCTCGACGGCCACGCGCGGGATCGACCGCCGCACCGTCCTGCTCGTGCTCACCGTCCTGATGATCGCCTCGGGCCTGATGGTGGCCTTTGCGCCGAACACCGCGGTCTTCATGGCCGGGCGTGCCCTGGTGGGCGTCGTCATCGGCGGCTTCTGGTCGATGTCGACCGCGACGGTCATGCGTCTCGTGCCGGAGTTCGAGCTTCCCCGCGCCATCGGCCTGCTCAACGGCGGCAACGCCCTCGCGACAACGGTTGCGGCGCCGCTGGGCAGCTTCCTCGGGGCGTATATCGGATGGCGCGGGGCCTTCTTCTGCGTCGTCCCGCTGGGGGCCGTGACGCTGGCCTGGCTCTTCATGAGCCTGCCCGCGATGCCGTCCGACCGGACGGCCAATTCCGGCACGGTGTTCCGGGTCCTGCGCCGGCGCCAGGTGCCCCTGGGGATGCTCTCGGTCTCGCTGTTCTTCCTCGGGCAGTTCGCGCTCTACACCTACCTGCGCCCGTTCCTGGAGACGGTTCCGCACGTGGACGTGGCCACGCTGTCGCTGATCCTGTTCGGCACCGGCGCGGCAGGTCTCGCCGGAAGCTACCTGATCGGGTTCCTCCTCAAGACACGCCTGTTCAGCCTTCTGGTCGCCATGCCACTCGTGATGGCGGCCATCGCCGTTTCCCTGACGGTGGTCGGCGGGTCATCGGTTGCGTCGGCGACGCTGCTCGCCGGATGGGGCCTGGTCGCCACGGCGGCACCCGTGGCGTGGTGGACCTGGCTGAGCCGGGCGCTGCCCGACGAGGCCGAGGCCGGCGGCGGGTTGCTTGTCGCCGTGGTGCAGCTCGCCATCGCCCTCGGGGCCACCCTTGGCGGCCTCGCCTACGACGCGAGCGGCTACCGCGCCACCTTCGCGGTCAGCGCCGCCGCGCTCTGCGCCTCGGCCCTGGTCGCGGCCCTCGCCTGGCGCCAGCGGCCGAACGCCTGAACCCCGAATCCCGCCGAAACCGATACCGAGGAACCTCCCATGCAGATCACCTTCGAGAACAAGGTCGCCCTCGTCACCGGCGCCGCCATGGGCGTGGGTCTGGCGACCGCCCGGATGTTCGCCGAGGCCGGCGCCGCCGTCGTACTGTCCGACCAGAACGAGGAGGCTTTGCGGGCCGCCACGGATCGGCTGGAGGCGGAGGGCCATCGGGTGCTCGGCGTTCGCTGCGACGTCAGCAAGGCTGACGAGGTGGCCGCGATGGTCCTGCGTACGGTCGATACCTACGGCCGGCTCGACGCCGCCTTCAACAACGCCGGCATCCAGATCCCGGCCAACGACGTCGTGGACGTGCCGGACGCGGACTATGACCGGGTCATGGCGGTGAACTTGCGCGGCGTCTGGAACTGCATGCAGGCCGAACTGCGCCAGATGCAGGCCCAGGGCAGCGGCGCCATCGTCAACTGCTCGTCCATCGGAGGGCTCATCGGCAATCCCGGCCTCGCCGCCTATCACGCCACCAAGTACGGCGTGATCGGGATGACCCAGAGCGCCGCCCTGGAGAACGCTCCGCGCGGCATCCGGCTGAACGCCGTCTGCCCCGGAACCATCGACACCCCGATGGTCGCCAAGATGCTCAAGGAGCAGCCCAAGGCGATGGACGTCATCATGGGCAAGCAGCCCAACAAGCGGCTTGGCCGGCCCGAGGAGGTCGCCGCAGCCGTGCTCTTCCTCTGCAGCGACGCGGCGAGCTTCGTCCTCGGCGTCGCCCTGCCCGTCGACGGCGGCTACACCGCGACTTGAGGCGCCGACCATGCGACGCACCCTGTCCTCGTCGGCGATCCTCGCGGTCGGTCTGACCCTTCTTTCCGGCCTGCAGGCGCTTCACGCCGAACCCGGCCAGGAGCGCCGGATCCCCAGCCCCAAGCCCGAGAAGGCACCCGCCATGAGCACGGTGCGGATACGACTGAACTCCCCAAATGGTGACAGCGTCACCGCGACCCTCGGCGATGGCGAAAGCGCCCGCGCCTTTCGCGCGCTCCTGCCCCTCACGCTGACCCTGAAGGATTTTAACGGCACCGAGAAGATTGGCGACCTGCCCAAGCGCCTGTCAGTCCAGGGGGAGCCCTTGGGCGCCGACCCGGAGCCGGGCGACATCGCCTACTATGCCCCCTGGGGTAATCTCGCCATCTACTACAAGGACTTCAAATATTCGGACGGGCTCGTCCGCCTCGGTCGCCTGAGCCACATCCCCGACGCGTTCAAGCGATCCGGCCCGGTCAAGGTCACCATCGAGGCTGTCCCATGACCAACGGGACGCCGGGGCGACATACATTGGCTCACACGCTTCTCGTCGTGGCCTGCCTTTCGGGGATAGCCGGCGTGACCTCGGCAGATGAGGCCCCGGGCGCGCTCGCCTACGGCGCACGGACACGCGGACCGGTGCCGATCCCGCCCGGCGAGCGCGACCTGCAGAGCGTGGTCGCCCAGCCCTGGTTCAAGGTTTCCGACGAGGGGATCCCCCTGGAGGGGCCGTCCTTCGACCGGGGCGGCGACCTGCTGTTCACCGATGCCGGTACCGGCCGCGTGCTTCGCCTGACGCCGGACAGGCGACTGACCACGGTCGTTCCGTCGAACGCCCTGAACTTGGGTGGTCTCGCGATCCACAGGGACGGCCGTATCTTCGCCGCCGGCACCGGTGGCTTCAAGCGCGGCTCCATCGTCTCGGTCCGACCGGACGGCACGGACATGCGGACCGTCATCCCGTCGGAGGCGGGATACGTCGTCAACGACCTCGTCTTCGATGCCGAGGGCGGTTTCTACTTCACCGATTTCCGGGGCACCTCCACCGATCCGAAGGGGGGCGCCTACTACGTGGCGCGGGACCTCAAGACCGTCACCCCGATCCTGCCGAACCTCGCGCTGGCCAACGGCGTGGCGTTGAGCCCGGACGGCAAGACCCTGTGGGTCACCGAGTTCGGTCGCAACCTGCTGCACCGGGTCGACCTCGCGGACGCGACCACGCCGACGCCGCTCGGGATCACGGTGGCCTACCATTTCACCGGTCCGGCGCCCGACTCGATGCGCACGGACTCCGACGGCAACCTCTACGTCGCCCTTTACGGGCAGGGCCGCGTCCTCGCGTTCAACCGCAACGGCATTCCCATCGGGCAGGTGCTGCTGCCGGGGCGCGACGACGGCCACATCCTGCGCTCCACCAGCATGGCGCTGCGGCCCGGCACCGACGAGCTCCTCATCGTCACGAACGACGGCACCGGCGGCCAGGGCTCCACGATCTTCCACGCCCGGGCCTTCGCGAAGGCGCTGCCGCTCTTCTCGCATCGATGACGCCCGCCACCGCTCCTGCAACGGAACCCACCATCATGAAAACCAACGAACCGGTGCCCCTGTCCGGGGCCGCGGCAATCGGGGACAGCCCCGTGACGGTGTGGACGCGGCGTGCGGTCGCCGGTCTTCTCGTCCTCGTCGGCCTCACCCTCGGCGCCGGGGGCGCGGCCTTGGCTTGGTACGGTGGCTTACCGTACTACCTGCTGACTGGAGCCATTGTCCTCGCGAGCGGCGTCCTCGTCTGGCGACGCAATCCGATGGGCGTACCGCTCTTCGCCGCGATGCTGGTGTGGACGACCGCCTGGGCCGTCTGGGAGGTGGGCTTCGACCCCTGGCAGCTCCTGCCACGGCTGCTCGCGCCTTTCGTCCTCGGACTGGCGCTCCTGTTGCCACCCGTCCGGATCGCCGGCCCCCGCAGGCTCACCGGGGCATGGGGATGGCCGGCCTTCGCCGGGGCCCTGATCCTCGCCGTGGTCGCGGGCGGTGCCTTGCACCCGGTGGCACCGGCCGAGCCCATCCTGCGCCGCGGCGTCGCCGAGCGTGCGCCCGGTACCCTGCCGCAGCCGCTGGCCCGGATCACGGGCGAGGACTGGCCGAGCTTCGGAAACGATCAAGGCGGCACGCGCTTCAGCCCGCTCGCCGACCTGACCCCGCAGAACGTCGGGAAGCTGGAGCTCGCGTGGGAGGCCGAGACCGGTCCTGACACGCCCGGACCGGCGACCGCCCTGGAGGCGACGCCGGTCATGGTCGGCGACGCACTCTACCTGTGCGACGGCCACAACCGCGTCATGGCCCTCGACGCCGAGACTGGGCGGGAGCGCTGGCGCCACGACATGTCGAACGGCACCCCGCCCTCCGGCAAGCCGTGCCGCGGCGTCGCCCATTACCGCGTGCCCGACGCGACAGGCCTGTGCGCCACCCGCATCATCGCGGCGAGCCAGACCCCCGAGCTGATCGCCCTCGAAGCCGCCACCGGCAAGCCCTGCACCGACTTCGGCAAGGACGGACGCGTCGACCTGCGCGAAGGGATCAGCACCTACCCCGCAGGTCAGTATTACGTGAGTTCGGCCCCGCAGATCATCCGCGGCAAGGCGGTGGTCGGCGGCGGCATCCCCGACGGCCAGTTCTGGGGCGGCCCGTCCGGCGTGATCCGCGCCTTCGACGCCCGCACCGGCGAACTGTCCTGGGCCTTCGATCCCGGCCATCCCCACCGCATCGGTGCACCGCCGCCGGGCGAGACCTACACGCCGTCCTCGCCCAACAGCTGGGCGCCGATCAGCGCCGACGAGGCGCTCGGGCTGGTCTACCTGCCGATGGGCAACGCCACGCCGGACAACTTCGGCGGCCTGCGCCGGCCCTTCGACGAGGAGGTCTCCAGCGCCGTCATCGCCCTCGACGCCGAGACAGGCCGCCTGCGTTGGCGCTTCCAGACGACCCTTCACGACATCTGGGACTACGACACCCCCTCGCAGCCGACCCTGGTCGACATGCCCACGGCGGCCGGAATGCGGCCCGCCCTTATCCAGCCGACCAAGCGCGGAGAGATCTTCGTGCTCGACCGCGAGACCGGGCAGCCGATCAAGCCGGTCATCGAGGTGCCGGCGCCGCAGGGAGACCTCGGCCCGGGCGAGCGCTTGTCGCCGACCCAGCCCGCCTCCCTCGACCTTCCGGCCTTCCGGGGGGCGACCCTGCGGGAGTCCGACATGTGGGGTGCGACCCCCGTCGACCAGATGCTCTGCCGCATCCTGTTCCGGCAATCGCGCTACGAGGGGCACCTGACGCCGATCACGCTGGGCAAGCCGGTCCTGATCGATCCGGGCTCGGTCGGCGGCGTCAACTGGGGCAGCGCCTCCATCGACGTCGACCGCGGCATCATGATCGCCAACTGGATGCGGTTCCCCGACCGGGTCGAGCTCGTGACCCGCGAGGTGGCGAACCAGCGCAAGCTGAAGCTGTCGGACGGGCAAAGCCCCGGTAGCGACGCCGACCGGCCGATGCTGAACACGCCCTACGGCGCCTATGGCGGGCTGTTCATGTCGCCGCTCGGCGTGCCCTGCACCGCGCCGCCCTGGGGGCTCATCGCCGCCGTCGACCTGTCGAGTGGGCGCCTGCTCTGGTCCAAGCCCCTCGGGACCGCCCGTGACACCGGGCCGTTCAACATCCCGTCGATGCTACCCCTTACGGTGGGGACGCCGGTCTCGGGCGGCGCCGTCACAACGCGCGGCGGCCTCGTCTTCGTCGGCGCCAGCATGGATCGCACCTTCCGGGCGCTCGATGCCGCGACCGGGCGGGAGCTTTGGCAGGCCCGGCTTCCGGGCGGCGGCAACGCCACCCCGATGACCTACCGCAGCCCGGTCAGCGGCCGCCAGTTCGTGGTGGTGGCGGCCGGCGGCAAGCCCCCGCTCACCATCAGCCTCGGCACCAAGCTCGTGGCCTACGCGCTGCCGCGCTGAACCCTTCCGCAGGGCCTTCCGAAGCCGAGCGGTGATCCCACAGATTCCGGGGATACCGATGACCTAGACCCATGACTTCATCGGCAAGGTCGCCTTCGTGACGGGCGCCACGAGCGGCATCGGGCGCGCCACCGCCCTGGCGTTCGCCAAGGCCGGCGCCGCCGTGACGGTCGCCGACGTGTCCGAGGAGGGCAACCTTGAGACCGCCCGCCTGATCGAGGAGGCCGGTGGCCGCGTGCTTGCGGTGCGTTGCGACGTCAGCAAGTCCGAGGACGTGAAGGCCGCGCTCGAACGGACGATCCAGACCTTCGGGAAGCTCGACTTCGCCTTCAACAACGCCGGCATCGAGCAGCCGGTGGTCCCGGTGTCCGAAATCGAAGACGAGGACTTCGACCGCCTCGTCGCGATCAACCTGCGGGGGATGTTCCTGTGCCTGAAGCATCAGGTGCCGCTGATGCTGAGGAACGGTGGCGGCGCCATCGTCAACACCTCCTCGGGCGCGGGCGTGAAGGGCATCGCGGGGCAAGCCGCCTACGCGGCGACCAAGCACGCCGTGATCGGCATGACTAAGAGTGCCGCCCTGGATTATGCGAAGGACGGCATTCGCATCAACGCGGTCTGCCCCGGCATCATCGACACCCCGATGATGCAGCGGTTCACCGGCGGGACCCCGGAGCGCTTGGCACGGGTGATCGCGCAGGAGCCGGTCGGGCGAATGGGGAAGTCCGAGGAGATCGCGGCGGCGGTGCTCTACCTGTGCTCGGACATGGCGGCCTTCGTGATCGGGCACGCCATGGTGGTGGATGGCGGTCAAACCGTCGCCTGATCCTGACTTCTCACCCTCTATGTCGGAGCGCCTCCAGCAGGACCGTGAAGGCCGGGGCGGGCTGGCGGCGGCTCGGGTAGTACAGGTGGTAGCCCGGGAACGGCTCGCACCAGTCCTTCAGCAGGCGCACCAACTGACCCTCGGCCACGTCCTGCGCCACGTGGTACTCCGGCAGGTAGGCCAACCCGAGCCCGGCGAGGGCCGCCTCCCGGATCAGGGGCAGGCTGGTGAACACAAGTTGGCCCTCGACGCGGACATTCAGGGCGTGTCCCCTCCGCTCGAATTCCCATGGGTAGAACCCGCCACGGGTCGGCCGGCGCAGGTTGATGCACCGGTGGGCGGTGAGATCCTCGGGGTGCTTGGGTCTCGCACGTTTCCTGAAGTAGGCCGGCGTCCCGACCACGGCCATGCGCATGTCGGGACCGATGCGGACCGCGACCATGTCCTTCTCCACGTGCTCACCGATGCGTACGCCGGCGTCGAAGCGTTCGGCCACGATGTTGGTCAAGGCCTGCTCGGTGACGATCTCGACGGTGATGTCGGGGTAGTCCGGGAGCAGGCGGGCCAGGACCGGCCACAGGACGGTCGCCGCCGCGTCCTCCGGCGCCGTGATGCGCACGGTGCCGGCGGGCTTGTCCCTGAGTTCCGTCAGGGCGGAGAGCTCGACCTCCATCTGCTCGAACTGCGGGGCCACAACCCGCAGCAGGCGCTCCCCCGCGTCGGTCGGGATGGCGCCGCGGGTTGAGCGTGCCAGCAGGGGTACGCCCAGCCGTGCCTCCAATCCCTTGAGGGCGTGGCTGAGGGCCGACTGCGTGACACCCAGGCGCGTCGCGGCGCGGGTGAAGCTGCCTTCCTGCGCCACCGTCGCGAAGGAAAGAAGGTCGGTCAGGTCCGTACGCGCCAACGAAGGGGTCCTCGATGCATTCCGAACGGTGGCGCGGGATCGCCCAAGGCTCCGCCCTGCGTCGATCCATAAGCCTTGCTCATGACCCTATGTGGCAGGAAGGCACTAATCAACAGGACGTGACGCGGTACCTTGGACCTAATCAAAGGTGTCCGTGTTGACTCGGGCATCCCGCCTTCGATGGACGGCCGTTGCGCCATCGCCACCTGCAACTGGCTCGGAGACCGAAATGGGACGACCTGGAGATTACGATTTGAACCGGAGAGACCTGATGGTCGGAGCATCCGCCACGGCTGCCTTTGCGGCCGTACCCTCGACGGCGGGCGCCGCGCCCGCGGGCACCGACAAGCCCGTGCTGGCGAGGGTGTCGCTGACGGTGAACGGCCAGCGCCACGATCTCGAACTCGACACCCGCACCAGCCTGCTCGATGCTGCGCGCGAGCACCTGCACCTGACCGGCTCCAAGAAGGGCTGCGACCACGGACAGTGCGGCGCCTGCACCATGATCGTCGACGGACGGCGCATCAATTCCTGCCTGACCCTCGCGGTCATGCACCAGGGCTCAGAGATCACCACCATCGAGGGCCTAGGCCAGCCAGAGAACCTGCACCCGATGCAGGCTGCCTTCATCAAGCACGACGGCTACCAGTGCGGCTACTGCACGCCCGGCCAGATCTGCTCCGGCGTCGCGGTGCTCGCCGAGATCAAGGCCGGCATCCCGAGCCATGTTACCGCCGATCTCAACGCACCGATGCAGGTCACGGACGCCGAGATCCGCGAGCGCATGAGCGGCAACATCTGCCGTTGCGGCGCCTATTCCAACATCGTCGAGGCGATGACCGAAGTGTCCGGGAGGCCCGCATGAAATCCTTCACCTACGAGCGCCCGGGTTCGCCCGCCGAGGCGGCCGCCACCGTTGCCCGCACCCCGAACGCCAAGTTCATTGCCGGCGGTACCAATCTCCTCGACCTGATGAAGTTGCAGATCGAGACCCCGACCCACCTCGTGGACGTCAACGGCCTCGGCCTCGACAAGATTGAAGCGACGCCGGAGGGCGGCCTTCGCATCGGTGCTCTCGTGCGCAACACGGATCTGGCCTCCGACGCCCGCGTCCGTAAAGACTACGCCGTGCTCTCTCGTGCCCTGCTCGCCGGCGCTTCGGGCCAGCTGCGCAACAAGGCCACCACCGCCGGCAACCTTCTGCAGCGCACCCGCTGCCCGTATTTCTACGACACCGCCCAGGCCTGCAATAAGCGCCAGCCGGGATCCGGGTGCTCGGCCCTCGACGGGGTCAGCCGGCAGCTCGCCGTGATCGGCGCGAGCGACGCCTGCATCGCCACGCATCCCGGTGACATGGCGGTGGCCATGCGGGTGCTCGACGCCACCGTCGAGACCGTGGACGCCAAAGGCGCATCGCGAAAAATTCCGATTGCCGAGTTCCACCGCCTGCCGGGCGACCGGCCGGAGGTCGACACCACGCTTGCGCCGGGCGAGCTCATCACGGCGGTGACGCTGCCGAAGCCCCTCGGCGGCGCCCACATCTACCGCAAGGTTCGCGACCGGGCCTCCTACGCCTACGCCCTGGTCTCGGTGGCGGCGGTGGTGCAGCCGGACGGCTCGGGCCGCGCGGCCTTCGGCGGCGTCGCTCACAAGCCCTGGCGCGTGGAAGCCGCCGAGGGCGAGATGGCCCGAGGTGCCAAGGTTGTGACGGCGAGGGTCTTCGATGGCGCCAAGCCGACGCACGAGAATGCCTACAAGCTGAAGCTGGCCGAGCGCACGCTCAATGCGGCGCTGAACGAAGCGAGGGCCTGAGCCATGAAGTTCGACACCCCCGCCGGCCAGAACCCCATCGATCAGCTGAAGGTCGTTGGCAAGGCCACCGACCGCATCGACGGCAAGTACAAGACCACCGGCACGGCAGCCTATGCCTACGAGCGCCACGACGTCGCGGCGAACCAGGCCTACGGCTATGTGCTCGGCGCCAGCATCGCCAAGGGCCGCATCCGTGCCATCGATACGGCGTCGGCCAAGAAGGCGCCTGGCGTCCTCGGCATCGTAACGACTCTTGAGCACCCCCGGATGGAGCGTGGCATGATGAACGCCGCGTACCTGTTTGGCGGCGACCAGGTGCAGCACTACCATCAGGCCATCGCCGTGGTCGTGGCAGAAACCTTCGAGCAGGCCCGCGCCGCCGCCTTCCTCGTGAAGGTCAGCTACGCTCCCGAGGCCGGCAAGTTCGATCTCGCTGCCGAGGCGAAAGGCGCCAAGCCAGTTCCCGGCGACAGCGGCGAGGGTAGCGGCGGCAACGGCGAGGAACGTGTCGGCGACTTTGAGGGTGCCTTCGCGGAGGCCCAAGTAAAGCTCGACGAGACCTACGTCACCGCTGACGAGAGCCACGCGATGATGGAGCCCCATGCCACCATTGCGGCATGGGACGGCGACAAGGTCACCCTGTGGACCTCGAACCAGATGATCGCCTGGGGTCAGGAAAGCATGGCTAAGATCCTAGGCATCCCCAAGGAGAACGTCCGCCTCGATTCCCCCTACGTAGGCGGCGGCTTCGGCGGCAAGCTGTTCGTACGTGCCGACGCGGTACTCGCGGCACTTGGCGCCAAGGCTGCCAAGCGCCCGGTGAAGGTAGCCCTGACGCGTCCGATTATCGCCAACAACACCACCCACCGCCCGGCGACCATCCAGCGGGTGCGCATCGGCGCGACGAAGGACGGCACGATCACGGCCATCGCCCACGAGAGCACGTCCGGGAACTTGGCGGAGGGCGATCCCGAGACGGCGGTGAGCCAGACCAAGCTGCTCTACGCGGGCGCCAACCGCCTCACCGCAATGAAGCTCGCCCATCTCGACCTGCCCGAGGGCAACGCCATGCGCGCGCCCGGCGAGGCCCCCGGCCTGATGGTCCTGGAGGCTGCCATGGACGAAATGGCGGACAAGCTCGGGATCGACCCCGTGGAGTTCCGGGTCCGCAACGACACCCAGGTCGACCCGCATGCGCCGGATCGGCCGTTCTCGCAGCGTGACCTCGTCGGCTGTCTCAAGCTCGGCGCCGAGAAGTTCGGTTGGTCCAAGCGCAGCGCCAAACCCGGTCAGGTTCGCGACGGGCGCTGGCTGGTCGGCCTTGGCGTGGCCGCGGCCTTCCGGAATAACCTCACGATGAAGTCGGGCGCCCGCGTGCACTTGGACGGCGCCGGCATCGTGACGGTCGAGACCGACATGACCGACATCGGCACGGGCACTTACACCGTCATTGCCCAGACCGCCGCCGAGATGATGGGCGTCCCCCTCGACAGAGTGGTGGTGCGCCTCGGCGACTCGTCGTTCCCGGCCTCGGCGGGATCGGGTGGCCAGTGGGGCGCGAACTCCTCCACGTCCGGCGTCTACGCGGCGTGCGTGAAGCTGCGTGAGGCGGTGGCGCAGCGTCTCGGCATCAACTCGGCGGACGCCGTTTTTGCCGACGGGCAGGTCCGTTCCGGCAACCGGGCGGTATCGCTGGGTGACGCCGCAGCGAAAGGGAACCTCACGGTCGAGGACACCATCGAGTTCGGTGACATCTCGAAGAAGCAACAGCAATCGACCTTCGGCGCCCACTTCGTCGAGGTCGGCGTCGACATCGACACGGCGGAGATCCGTGTCCGGCGCATGCTGGCCGTGTGCGCGGCCGGTCGCATCCTCAACCCGAAATCGGCGCGCAGCCAGGTCATCGGTGGCATGACCATGGGCACCGGCGCGGCCCTGATGGAGGAACTCGCGGTCGACACCAAGCGAGGCTTTTTCGCCAATCACGACCTTGCCGGGTACGAGGTTCCGGTCCACGCCGACATCCCGCATCAGGAGGTGATCTTCCTGGACGAGGTCGATCCGATGTCCTCGCCGATGAAGGCCAAGGGCGTCGGCGAGCTCGGAATCTGCGGGGTCGGCGCGGCGGTGGCGAATGCGGTCCACAACGCCACCGGCATCCGCGTGCGGAGCTATCCCATCACCCTCGACAAGCTTCTCGACCAGATGCCGGACGCGGCCTGAGCGCCACGTCCAGGCAACATCGGAAAGGCGTAGGGTCAAGGTTAGAGCATGAAGTTCGAGACACCGGCAGGTATCAACCCCATCGACCGGCTTAAGGTCGTAGGGAAGCCAACGGATCGGATCGATGGCCCCCTCAAGACGACGGGGACCGCACCCTACGCCAATGACTGGCACGACCCGGAGGTGAAGCTCGCGCACGGCTATGTGGTCGGCGCGGGCATCGCCATGGGCCGGATCGTCTCCGTCGACACCTCCCGTGCGGAAGCTGCCAGCGGCGTGCTGGCGGTCGTCACGGCGGCGAATGCGGGCAAGCTCGACAAGGGCGAGTTCTACGTGGCACGAGCGCTCGCCGGGCCGGACATCGACCATTATCATCAGGCGGTCGCTGTGGTCGTCGCCGAGACCTTCGAGCAGGCCCGTGCCGCCGCGGCCCTGATCAAGGTCGACGCGGTCGCGACTGACGGGGCCTTCGATTTGTCCGCAGCCAAGGACACCGCCCCGGTGCCCAAGCCCGGCCAGTTCGGCGGTCCTACCGAGACCCATGTCGGGGACTTCGAGGGCGCTTTCGCCTCGGCGCCGTTCCAGCTGGATGCGGCCTACACGACACCCGACCAGACCCACGCGATGATGGAACCGCACGCCACCGTGGCCTCCTGGGAGGGCGACCGCCTAACGGTATGGACCTCGATACAGCAGATGAACTGGGGCGTGCGGGACCTCGCCAGGACGTTGGGCATCCCGAAGGACAGGGTCCGGATGATCTCGCCCTACATCGGCGGAAGCTTTGGCGGGAAGGGCACGATCCTCTCCGACGCGGTCTTGGCCTCGCTTGGGGCCCGTGCATCCGGACGCCCGGTCAAGGTCGCCCTGCCGCGGCCCTTGATGGCCAATAACCTGACACACCGCCCGGCCACGATCCAGCGGGTTCGCATCGGCGCGACCAAGGATGGACGCATCACCGCCATCGGCCACGAGAGCTGGTCGGGGAACCTCGCGGGCGGCCGGCCCGAGAGCGCCGTCCTTCCGACCCGCTTGCTCTACGCCGGCGCCAATCGGATGACGCGCCTTCGCCTGGCGCATCTCGACCTTCCGGAAGGGAGCGCCATGCGTGCGCCCGGCGAGGCGCCCGGCATGATGGCGCTTGAGGTCGCCATGGACGAGATGGCGGAGAAGCTCGGGATCGACCCCGTGGCCTTCCGCATCCTGAACGACACCCAGGTCGATCCTGAGAAACCGGAGCGTGCCTTCTCGCAGCGCCAATTGGTCGAGTGCCTGCGCCAGGGGGCCGAGCGCTTCGGCTGGGACAGGCGGGTTGCGAAGCCTGGCCAGGTCCGCGACGGGCGTTGGCTCGTCGGCATGGGGATGGCGTCTGCGATCCGAGGCGCACCGGTGACGAAGTCGGCCGCGCGCGTTCGGCTCGATGCCAGGGGCGTGGTGACGGTCGAGAGCGACATGACCGATATCGGTACCGGCACCTATACCATCATCGCCCAGACGGCGGCTGAGATGATGGGTTTACCCCTGGACCGCGTCGTCGTGCGACTGGGGGATTCGAGCTTTCCTGAGAGTTCCGGGTCGGGGGGACAGTGGGGCGCCGCGTCCTCGACCGCTGGCGTCTACGCTGCCTGCATGCGCTTGCGGGAGGCGGTTTCGCAGCGTCTCGGCATCAACTCCGCCGATGCTGTGTTCGAGGACGGGCTCGTACGGTCCGGCAATCGCGAGGTCGCCCTGGCCGAAGCCGCGAAGGCGGGGTCCATCGTCGCGGAGGATGCCATGGAGTTCGGCGACCTGACCAAGCGGTTCGCGATCCAAACCTTCGGCGCCCACTTCGTCGAGGTCGGAGTGGACGTCGACACGGCGGAGATCCGGGTCCGCCGCATGCTCGCGGTCTGCGCGGCCGGCCGTATCCTCAACCCGAAGGCGGCGCGAAGCCAGATCATCGGGGGCATGACCATGGGCGTCGGCGCGGCCCTGATGGAGGAGCTCGCGGTCGACACGAAACGCGGCTTCTTCGCCAACCACGATCTCGCAGGTTACGAGGTCCCGGTCCACGCCGATATCCCCCACCTGGACGCGGTCTTCCTCGACGAGGTCGATGCCGCCGCGACGCCCCTGAAAGCCAAAGGGGTCGGGGAGCTCGGAATTTCCGGGGCCGCCGCGGCGGTGGCCAACGCCATTCACAATGCCACCGGCGTGCGGGTCCGGGACTATCCCATCACCCTCGACAAGCTGCTCGAACGGATGCCCGACGCGGCCTGAGAAAATTCAAGGAAACCGACATGCGTATTCCCGTCGGAGCGGCCTCTCTCACCCTGGCCGCCGTTCTTGCCAGCGGCGTAGGCTGGCCCTGCACCGCCAGTCCCACTCAGGAGACGCTGGCCATCCAGCGTAGCGGTTCAGAGGCTTCCACGAAAGGAGCGGCCGAGAACTTCACGGGGGCCGTCCGGGTCGACCCGCTCGTCAAGGAAAGGCCGCCCTCGCGGTTGTCGGGCGGTCTCGTCACTTTCGAGCCGGGTGCTCGGACGGCGTGGCATACCCACCCGCTCGGCCAGACCCTGATCGTCACGGCCGGGGTGGGCCTGGTCCGGCAAGCGGGCGGTCCGGTGACGGAGATCCGCCCAGGCGACGTGGTTCGCATCCCGCCAGGGGTGCGGCACTGGCATGGGGCTTCGCCCACCGCCGGCATGAGCCACATCGCGCTGTCGGAAGCGCTCGACGGCAAGGTCGTCGATTGGATGGAGCAGGTCACGGACGCCGAGTACCGCGGCGACTGACGCGACGCTAACCCGAGGAAGAGTGAGTTCGCGAGATGCGTCCGAAGATCATCTGCCACATGGGAAGCTCCATCGACGGCCGGCTCCACCCGAGCCGCTGGACCCCTCCCGCCGCCGGCATCCAGAAGGGACTTGTCCATCGATACTACGACGAGACAGCCGCGCGCCTTGATGCGGAAGGGTGGATCGTCGGGCGTACGACCATGGCCGAGATCGCGAAGGGGCATCCCCGTTCCCCGAAGGTCCCCCCCGGCGATCTTCGCAGGACCCATGTCGGCGACCGTAAGGGCCGCGACCTCGCGGTCGCCATCGACCCCCACGGGAAGGTTAACTACGGCCGGGACGACGCCGGCGGGGACCATATCGTGGCTGTCCTCGGAGAAAGCGTCACCGACGCCTACCTCGCGGAGCTTCGCGAGGACGGGGTCTCCTACATCTTCGCCGGTCCGGACGGCCGTGACCTCGTCGGCGCGATGGCGACCCTGGGCGAGACCTTCGGCGTGAGGACCCTGCTGCTGGAAGGGGGAGGCATCATCAATGGTGCCTTCCTGAAAGTCGGGTTGATCGACGAGGTCAGCCTGCTTGTCTCGCCCGCCCTTGATGGCCTTGCGGGCGTACCAACCATCTTCGAGTACCATGGTGAGCCCGACGAGCGGCCGGCGGCGGGCAAGGCGCTTCGGCATCTCCACACCGAGACTTTGGAAGGCGGCACCGTCTGGCTCAGGTATGCCGTCGAGGACGCTCCCAGCCTCTGAGCGCCTCGTGAGCATGACCCGCCGCTGATTAAAGGCCGCCCAACCCGATTTCGTAAGCTGAAAAGGACAGGGTCGCAGGAAATTTCCGTGCGACCCTGCCATAACTCTAGATTGTTTTAGAAGGTAACTTTGATGCGCTGAAACGGATCATTGGTTCGGCTATCATCAAGCGGGCGTATCAGCACTGCCGTAGTGCAGGACGACCATGATGTTGGTGATATTAATCGCCGGGTTCGCGCCATGTGTAGTAGCGCCCCTGTATCGGTCGCTAGTTCCTGCAGCGTCGTAGTATTCTCGGCTTTGACGATGAGAGCGGCTGAGCGGAGGGGTAGGCCTCTGTCGATAGGACCTATGTCTGCTTGAAGACATTAGCCACCGAAAGCAGCCAGACCGCTACCCACCCAACCCAGCCGTTTAGTGGACCGGCGGGTCCCGACCCAACACAGTCATAAGGACCGCCATCAGCGCTTCCCGAAAGCGGCCATTCGTCGGCCGTCCGGCAATTTCGGCTCGGGATGGGTAACGGACCTTGACCTTCTGCCCCGAAGCGGACACCGAACCATTGGAGTGCAGCAGTCACCGTCTACCGGCAGAGGCCAAGCTGCCTCTGTCAATGATCTCGACCGCGCCACGACGTAGCTCGACCAGACCAGCCTCTGCCCATTGCGCCAGAATGCGACTCACCACCTCGCGGACGCTGCCGATGTCAGTGGCTATTTCCTGGTCAATCGAAAGACTGGCGCCATGGACCTGATCAAGGGTGAGAGCCGCAAGGTCGATAGGATCTCGTGCCGCAAGCACGACAGCCTCATCCCGATTCCAGTGGACGAGCGTCCGGCGAACAAATTCTGAGTGACCCGTTCTGGCTCCGAACGCATCTGAGGAGGCGGGTATCCCTGACGTAGCTAATTCGCGCATGCCCTTGCGCTTGCGTTCCGTCACGCACCTGATCGCCGCCACCGTCCTCCTGCCCTTGGGCATCCTGCTCCTCGGCCTGTGGGAGCAGGAGCGGGCCGGCGCCGATTGGGCCGACCTCGCCGCCGAGCGGGAGCACCTGACCCGGATCGTCGCGGATCTGGAGGCGCGGGCGCCGCCGGACGGGCGCCCCGATTTCCGGATGCAGTTCCGCCGCAACGGCAAGGGTTATGGCGGTCCACTCGCCCTGGTTCAGGCCCGGGCGGCTCGGGACGAGGTCGCGACCCTGACGACGATCATGGACTGGCGCCGCCTGCTCCCGCCCGTGGTCGTCGCGGCCGGGGGGGGCGCCGCACTCCTGTCAATCCTCGTGCTCCTCACCGGCGCCGCTCTCGGGCGGCTGGGGCGGGCCTCGCGCGACGCGCTGGTGGCCGGTTTCTCGTGGATGCGCCGCCTGCTGCCGCCGGTGCTCACCCTCCAGGTGCTCTTTACCACGGCGGGCTTTGTCGCCGCCGTGGTCTTCGAGGCCGGGTTGCTGGCACGGCCCGGGCTGGGCGGCGGCGAGATCAAGATGCTGTTCGTGGCCGTCGTCGCCATCGGGGCGGTCCTGGTCGCGGCGGGCGCCACAGTGCTCGGCCTGCGCCGGGCGCTCTCCGCCTTCGAGCCCGACCCCCTGTCGATCTTCGGCCGGGTCGTCTCGCCCGCCGAGGCGCCGGGCCTGTGGCGGCTCACCGAGGGGCTGGCCGACCGGCTCGGGGCGCTGAAGCCGGAGGCCGTGGTGGTCGGCCTTACCGGAGGCTTCTTCGTCAGCGCCGGCCCGGCCGTGGTCGAGCCCGGCGGAGCGCCGCTGACGGGCCGGATCTTCTACCTGCCGCTGCCCTACCTCGCCCTGCTGCGGGGCGACGAGGTGGCGGCGATTATCGGCCACGAACTCGCCCACTATGCCGGCGGCGACACCGTTTACAGCCAGCGCTTCCTGCCGATCTACGCCGGCGTCGGCCGCTCCCTCGACGCGGTGGCGCAGGGGCATGCCGGGTCCTTCGGGCTCCTCGGCCCGTCCTTGCGCCTCGGCGTCTTCGTCATGGAGAACTTCCACCTCGCCGTGCGTCACTGGAGCCGGACCCGCGAGTTCGCGGCCGATGCGGCAGGCGCTGGCCCGGCCTCCGTGGACGCCGCCGCGCGGGCGCTCCTGCGCACGGGGGCGGTGGCCCCCCGCATCGCCGAGACCTTGGACGCCGCCGCCGAGGCGCCCGCGTCCGCCCCCGCCGACCTCGTGGCGGCGAGCCTCGACCACGCCATCGCGCGCGGCCTCGACGATCCGGCGACGCATCTCGAAGCAGAGCAGGCCCACCCCACCGACACCCATCCGCCGACCCGCGAGCGCGTGGCGGCCCTCGGCCGGACCCTCAACGCCGAACTCCTGGCCGCCGCCGCCGCCGTGCCGCCCCCGCACGCGCTCGGCCAGCTCGCGGCCTACTTCGCCGATCCCGCCGGCCTTTGCTGCGCGGCGACGCACGACTTCCTCGACGCCGTGCGGGCCCACGACGCGGCGTTCCGCGCGCACCTGGAGGCGACGGTGGCGGAGATCGGCACCGAGGCGCGGGTGCTGCGCGAAAGCACCCGCCCGGGGGCCATCGCCCTCCTGGTGGCCAGCGGCTTCTTCATCGGGGTCGCCCTCCTGTGGCTCGCCGCCGGCCTGCCCGGCCTGTCCGCCAGCCAGGCGGGGGCCGTTATGGGGGTGGCGCTGGCCTGCGGGGCGGTCCTCGGCGGCATCGGCGGTTTCCGGCTGTGGCGGGGCGAGCGCACGACGATGATCCTGAGCCCCGATTACGTGGCGGTGCCCGGCCTCGACCGGCCGATCCCCTGGGACAGCATCGCCGACCTCGACATGACGACCCGGCAGAACGGCGTCGTCACCCGCCTGCTGCTGCCGCCGGAGGCGCCGTTCCCGCAACGGGTGCCGGGCGGCCGCAAGGTGAAGCTCGATGCGGGCCGGCGTATCGTCACCATCACGGCGGGCCTGCCGTACCGGATGTCGGTACAGGACTTCGCCGGCCTCATCGGCCGTTACCGGCAGGCGGCGCAGGCGCGCCGTGTCCTGGCCGAGACCGCGGCGGCCTCCGAATCCTCCCAGACTCCCGCGATCCCGTGAGGTTCCGAGCATGAACACCGCCGCCGACCGCCCCGAGCCCCTGCGCCTGCCGCCGCCCCGCCAGGGCTGGGGCAACATCTTCTGGACCCTGTTCGGCCTCGTGGCGCTAGCGGCCCTCCTCGTCGCCTGCGCCGTCTACACGGCCCCGCCGGTGATCTCGGATTGGCAAATCCGGGACACGGCGCGTCCCGTCGCCGCCGCGCGGGTGAGCGACGGCAAGTGCAGCGCGAAGATCGTGCTCCATCTCTGCGACATGACCCTCACTCTGCCCACGCCGACGGGCACGGTGGTGCGCCGGATCAATACCGTGTTCACGGGCATGCACGTGGGCGATTACAGCGTCCGGGTGCTGGCTGATCCGGCCCGGCCCGACCTCGTCACCACCGATCTCGCCCTCGACCGCCTGTGGAACCGCACCGTCACGCTTCTAGTCATCGCCGGGGCGCTGGCGGTCATCATCGTCGCGGCCCTCGCCGCGATGGTGCGCAACCGGCGCGCCGGCGCGATGGGCTAACGCGGTCACGGCCCGGGCGGATCGCTCCGAAACACGAGGGATAAGGACCAGTACATGATCATCTTCTGGACCGGGCGCGGCTACTGGGTCGTCCTCTTCGTGGCGCTGGCGATGTTCCTGCCCCTGATCGTCCTGCGGCAGGTCGACGGGCCGGAAGTTGACAGGGCGGTCTGCCTCACCATGAGTCTCGCGGCGCTCGCTGTCCTCGGTCTCGGATGGCGCTGGAACCACGGCACGACCTTCGGGCCGGCCGGGCGCGACCACGCCTTTTGGGGGCTGCCGATGCAGGTCTGGGCCGTGCCGATGCTCGTGTTCGCGGCCCTGCTCGGGACCGGCACCATCACCACGGCGGAGGCCTCGCTCGCCCGCCCTTCCCTCCAAGAACCCGGCGGCGTTGTTCGGTAAATCTCAGCCCCGCGACACGAAAAACCAGTTCGGCGCGAGGCGGCGGTCGCTCTCGGCCTCGGAGGCGGCCGGAAACATGTCGTCCGGCCGGTACAAGAACGACGTGCCCCAGGGCGTGCCCCCCGGGATCGGTTCGTCCAGGCCGATCTCGCCGCCGGGACCGCGGGTGAACCCCGCGAGCCCGAGGCGTTCGAGGGCGTCGCAGAGGGCGCGGTAGCGGTCGTAGGGAACCCCGAGTTCCCGCAGGACGTCGATCTCCCGCAGGCTGTCCGTGTCGCGCGCGCCTTGCGGGCGGTACGGGGTGACGCGCTGGCCGTTGACGAGGCGGGTGCTCTCCCACCACGCCGTTCGCTCCGCCTCCGCCGGAGGATCGTCCCGCCTGCGTTCGAAGGACACCAGGGTGGGCATGGCCGCGATCTGCGCCACCACGGCGTCGAGCCGCGATCGGTTCAGAACGAAGTAGCCCGTCGTCGTTCCGAACGCCGCCCAGATCACGGCAGCAGAGAAGACCGCCAGGGCCAGGAAGGCCGCGACCCGGCGCTTCGCCGCGCGGGCGAACGCCGGCACCGCGACGACGGCCGCGGCGATCCCCGGGGCCGGCGCGTAGGCGACGAGGGCCCAGCCGAACACGACGACACCGCAGCCGCCGACGATGAGGGCCGCCCTTCGCGTCCCGTCGGACCGAGGGGCAATCATGGCGGGACGATCATCGCCGAGAATCCCCGACCAGAATCCTCGAACGGCGCCGTCATCGAACGGCCGCACGGTCGCTGCGGGCGCGTCGCGCCGGGAGGTGCCGGCCCAGGAGCATGAGGCCGAGCCAAGCCAAAACCCAAGCCAAAACCCAGGCCGAAAACCACGCCGCTAGCCAGATCTCGTACAGGTGGGCGTCGAGGGCGGCTTCCCCATCGAGGCCGAGCCAGCGCGCGAGCCCGTGCGGGACCGGAAGGTCGGTCCAGAGGAAGACGCGCAGGACCGGGATCGAGAGCAGGCCGACGGCGAGGACGAGGCCGGCCGCCCGGTAGAGGGGCCGCGCCGCGCCTTCCACGGTGCCGACGAGGCCGCCGACGAGGGCCGTGCCGAGCCAGAGTTCGACGGGCCGCAAGGTCGGATCGGTTCCGGGTTCGGCGGGCAGGAGGGGAAACAGCAGGAAGACCGGGGCGAGGCCGAGCGCCAGCAGCAGCCCGAGGAGCGGAACGTGCAGCAGCCGCAGGACGCAGCGTCGGACCGGATCGCCGGCGTCGGGGCCCCGCTCAGCCGTCCGCATCGCGCGCCCGGTCGAGGGCCTTCAGGATGGTGGGGTCGCCCCGGTGGCGCCGTCGCAGGGTCCGCTCGTCCGCCCCGGCGGCGTCGCAGCGCAGGCGCTTCACGGCCGCCGCGATGGCCCGGCCGCGCGCCGCGTCCGTGGCATCCTCCCCGCCCCAATGGTTGCAGTCTCGCAGCCGCGTCACGTACGCCGTCACGTCGCCCGGCAGAGCGGGCTCGGCCCGGACGGCGAGCGGTCCGAGGAGCGGCACGGCGAGAAGCGTTGCGAGCGGCCCGGCAGAACCCTTGGCAACCTTGGCGAGAACGGTCCGCATGGCTCTCCATCCTGCCTTTCCTCGGGCGTCCCGCGCCGTATACAGGGAACCCGCATGAGACGCAGCCTTCTCCCCGCCGCCCGCTTCGCCGCCGCCCACTTCGCGCTCCTCGCAGCGTGCCTCCCCGCCTCGTCAATGGCGGTGGGATGGGAGGCGGCGCGGTTCGAGCCGCCCGCAAAGACCGAGACCGCGACGTCTGGAGAGGGCAAGATGTCGGGGGAGGGCAAGCAGATCACCTGCACCACCTACCGCGATCTCATGGTGCGCGAGAGCGACACCGACACGCCGGACCCCGAAGACGCGACCCTCGTGCCCCTTGCGAACGGCGCCGCTCCCGCCTGCGCCGCCGCGCCGGGGACGGGTGCGCGCATCCTGGCGACCGCCGGCCAGCGCTTCCTCGGCCGCGCGGGCGGGTTCCTCGTCTATCGAGCAGGCGAGCACCAACGGCACCGTCTCGCTCGCGGTGCTCGACGCAGGCACGGGCCGTATCCTGATCCGGGACACGACCGCCGAAGCCGGCATCGACTCCTTCGCGGTCGCGGACGGGACCGTGCGGCTCGGTTTCCAGCGCGGCGTGCAGGGGGCCTGCTCGATCCCGAAGCATGGGGCCGCGTGCTGGATGCGGATCGCCCGCGACGGGGTGCTTCCCTCCGCCGTCGCGGCTCTGCCGGCGCCCGTAAAGGCCTGCGCTGAGACCTATCGGGCCGGAAGGGCCCCGAAGGACACGCTCAGCATCGTCTCATTTCCCGTACGCCTCACGGGGACCGCCCCGCCCACCGTCGAGGCGAGCGGCCCGGTGCGCTGCGTCCCGACACCGTGAGGGCGATCTCACCGTGAGGGCGGGTTTCGCCCTGAAGGCAAATCTCACCCCGTCATCGAAACGTCACGCCAAGCCCGCATCCGGGTCCGCCCATCCGAGGAAACACCGCATGATCTCACGCCGCCACGCCTTCGCCGCCGCCCTGGCGGTGCTGTCCGCGACCGCTGCGCAAGCCGAGCCGACCATCGGCCTCGCCGAGCGCCGGGCCATCGCAGCCTACCGACAGGACCGCTACCCCGCGCAGGAGAAGGCGATCCAGGAGGCAGCGGGCTTTGCCGTACCGGTGGAGGTAGCGTGGGACCAGCTCACGATTCCGGGCGACGCCAAGTATTATTCCGACCCGGGCTACTTTGAGAAAACGATCTTCGAGCCCCTCGCCACCGGTCTGAAGGAGGTGGCCAAGGACACCATGGGCCGCGAGGCTCTGGCCTAGAAGCTCAAGACCATCCGCGTCCGCTTCGACGAGAAGACCGCCCCCGCTTCGAACTACCCCAACGGCCTCACGTTCATCGGCGGGGTCCTCGACGTGAACTGGCGGCCGTTCTCCAACGTCGCCGACAGCAAGGACCGGGTCGAGGCCGTGGTGAAAGTGCTGGAGAAGGGCCTCTGACGGTGCGTGGCACCGCCCTGGGCCTCGCCGCCCTGCTCGCCGCCTGCGGCGCGGCGGCGGCCGAGCCGGCCGCCCGGTCCGGCACCTACGACAGCCTGACCCTGGCGGTTTCCGGCGATGCGGTGACGGGAGTCTTCGCCGAGCAGCGGGGGGCGGCAGATGCCGGGAGCCCGCAATTCGCCTGCGTGTTCCTCCTGCGCGGGACCCTCGCGGGCGACCGAGCCAAGGTCGAGACGTGGTTTCCCGACGAGCCGGAGCGCATTCCGGGAGACCTCGCCTTCACCCCGGACGGCGCCGCCCTGACCCTCGCGGAAGATCACGGCGGTTGTTCGATGACCACTGGCGCGATGGTGGGCACCCCCTACGCGCTTTCGCGGCGTGCGGCGGCGGCCCCGGACGGATGGATCGGCGTCGGCCTCGTGACGGCCGAGCGCACGGCCTTCCGGCCGGAGCCCGGGCCGGTTCCGGCCCGTGCGCCCTACCTCGTCCAGCTCGATCCCGTCGCGGTGCTGGAGCGGCGGGACGCCTGGGTGCGCGTACGCTACCGGGGGAAGAAGGCCCCGGTCATCGGCTGGCTGCCGGCGGCCGACCTCGCCGTGGTGATGCCCTAATCCCCCTCATCGCCCCAAGGGGCCGGAGGCCGGCCCCCCATACAGGATACCCAATGCGTCGATCGCTGCCCCTCACCCTCGCCCTGATCGTCTTCGCGGCCGGGCCCGCCCTCGCCCAGGCGCCCGCCGGGCCGCCGCGCCCCGCCACGACCTGGATCACAATCGAGGAGCCCATGAGCACGCTCCTCAACGGAGGCCACCGCATCGTCTCCGCCTCTGGTCCGAGCTTCACCCTGGAGCGGGGCGGCAAGTACGTGGTCTGCGAGGTGCGGCCGGCGGGCGGGATGCGCGGCGCGGCCGAGACCACCTCGACCTGCCACCGCGTGAACTAAGGCCGGCGCGTTGGAAGCCAGGGACTCGTCCCTCCACGCGCGGTTCGACGCCCTGTGGATACGGACCGTTGGCACGCCCGGCGCGGCGGCGTGGCGGGCCCTCGACGCGGGCTACGGCGCGGCGGACCGGCACTATCACGGCTGGCCCCACGTCGCGGCGCTGCTCGCGGGGCACGATTCCGTGCGGGCGCATCCCGATTTCGCCGGCCTCGACGGTGACGCCATCGACCTTGCCATCGTCTTCCACGGCGCCGTCTACGACACCGCCCGCGCCGACAACGAAACCCGCAGCGCCGACCTGCTGCGTGCCGAGGCGGGGCCGGCGTCCGGGGATGCGCTCGTCCGGGCCTCGATCGCGATGATCCACGCGACGGCGGCGCACGGCCCGAGCGCGGACCTGGCGACACGGCTCCTCCTTGACCTCGATCTCGCCGTGCTCGGTGCGCCGCGCGCCGTCTATGCGGCCTACGCGGCGGCGATCCGCCGGGAATACGCCGCCGTTTCCGAGGCGGCGTGGCGGCTCGGGCGCGCCCAGGTCCTCGACCGTTTCCTCGCCCGGCCGCGCCTCTACCAGACCGACCTCTTCCACGACCGCTTGGAGGCAGCCGCCCGCGCCAACCTCGCGGCGGAAGCGGCCGGGCTCCGTGCCGGCCCCCCGGAATAGGGACGTCCCGCATGCGTCCCTCGCGCCGCGTCGCGCTCCTCGTTGCGCTCCTGGGCCTGCCCCTCGTGATTGCGGCCTTCGCGGCGGAGGGCCGGTTCGGCACCACGCGGTACCGCCTCGCCGGGACCGCGTACGCCGTGCCCCACACCTACGAGTTTTCCCGAAACTTCCGCCTACCCTGGCTCGACGCGCTCCCGGGGCTCGGCCGGGAGCCGGCGGACGCGCTCTGGCTGATGCTGCCCGCCGCCGAGGTCGCGGCGGGCCTCCCCGGCTACAGCCCCCTCAGCCACGGCCATGCCGGCCCGTTCGCCACCGACCTCGTGGTCCACGTCGTGGGCGACCCGGACGGTCGCCACTTCGCATTCCTCCACGCCCGGCAATGGGGCACTTTCGATGCGCGGCTGGCCAAGGGCGCACCGTGGCGGCCCGACCCGTCCGGCGGCGAGCGCCTCGTCCATTCCGAAGGCGTCGACCACCGGCGCTTCTACCGCCTCCCGTCCCGGCAAGCGGCACGGCCGGCCGACCAGACGCCGCCCAGCTGCCTCGCCTCGGACACCTCGGACGGGCGCGAGGTCTCCACCTGCACCTACCTCGTCCACCGCGATGGCCTGACCTACGATTTCTCTCTGCGCCCGGAGAATCTCGCCGTGGCCGACCGCGTGCCGGCCTACGTCCTGGCGCGCCTCGCGGCCTGGAAGCGTCCGGCACCGGCCCGGGAGAGAGTTCCCTGATCCGCCGCGACCCGGCCTACTGGCAGCGCCTGCGTAAGGACCGTCCCTCGAACGTGGCGGCCGGGCTCGCCGTCGTGGCGGGCCTCGCCGCCGCCGTCTCGGTCACCGCCTGCCTCGTGCCGGGACCGCACGGCGCCGCCCGTGCCCAGCCGCTCTACTGGCTGTCGATGCTGCCCCTGGTCTGGTGGGCGAACGGCCTGGTGCGGTTCGAGCCGCGCGCGGTGCGGTGCTGGCGGGCCGCCCTGTCCCTGGCCTGCCTCGGCGCCGGCGCGGGCCTCGCGGCGGCCCTGTGGCGGGCGGAGGATTGGACGCTGCCCCCCTCGGCTGCGCCGTCACCCTCGCGAGCGCGTGTGCGAGCCTCGCGGTCCACCGCGACAGCCTGGTCGCCCGCGAGAGGCCGGCGCGCTGAGCGCCACGGACCCGTCAGCGCCGGCGGATCGGCCGCAGGGGGCCGTGGAAGAAGCCAGGCTCCATCCCGATGGCAGCGGCGCGCTCACCGATCACGGCGAGGCCGCCCAGCAGCCCGGCGACAGGGGAATCGAGCAGGTCCGGATGGTTGAGGGCCTTGCCGATCTGGCGGCCCTCCCACCAGAATTCCGCGAAGAGCAGGGCGAGGAGGCCGAGTAGCCCCCAGGTCACCAGGCCCTGCCCGAGGAAGTAGACGCCGTAGGGCGGCGACAGGATCGTGCTGAGTTTGGCCAGACCGATCACCCCGGCAAAGCCCAGGACGAGGATCAGAAGCAGGCGGACCAGCAGGCGCCGATACAGGCGCAGGGCCAAGTCGAGTTCCTCCACGGAGGAGTGGTCGAGCTTCAGGGACATCCAGGTTCCTCACATGCGGTTCTTCCGCCTGATACGGTCCGGGAGGTGTGGCTGACAGGAGGCCGCTCCGCAACCTGCACCGGGGCGGGTGACATCTCGGGGCCGGACGCCCATGCTCGTTCGCCGATGCGAGGAGCCCGAACCGTGCTGGCTATCTTAGACCGCCTGTTCTCCCGATCCGCCAGGCCTGCCCCCGCGACGGGCCGCCTCACGCCCGAGCAGGCGGCGGCGATCGCGGCGCGCGCCGCGGCGGGAACGGGCACCGCCACCACCGGCACGGCCGTGCCGACCCGGACGGACACCGGCCTCGTCTGGGATGTCTGCGAGGCCGCCTACGGCAGCGGCTGGCGCGTGTTCGTAGACGACGCCACGGGCGCGCCCGGCCCGCTCGGGCGCTGGGGCCTCAGGTGAGCCCGACGGCACGGGGAAGAGCGCTCAGTGCGCTCGCCCTCCTGGGGCTTGCGTCCGGCTTCGCGCCACAGGCCGTGCAGGCGCGCGACGGGGGCGCCTACCCGCTGGCCTGCCGTGACGTCCACGCGGATTTCGCCCGCCATGAGGGGTGTGCCCGCCGCGCGGGGGACTTCGTCCGCATCGATCCCGCCCGCCTCGCGCGCATGCCGTTCCGGGGCGGGGTGACGGAGATCGTCGTCGACGGAATCGGCTGGCTCTGGGCGCGCCGCGACGGGCTGGCGCTGGCGGTGTTCCCCCTCGACAACGGGCCGGACCCGTTCGCGCAGGGGTTGGTGCGCGCGCGTCACGCCGGCAAGGTTGCGTTCCACGATCGGCGCCTGCGCCGGGTCCTGGCCACGGATTTCGACTGGTCGTTCCCGTTCAACGCCCACGGCGAGGCCCTGGTTTGCCAGGGCTGCCGCTCGGACGGGCGCCAGCCATCCGCCATGATCGGGGGCCGATGGGGGTTGATCGACCGGCGCGGCCGGCTGACGAGGCCGTTGGCGGAAGGCCGAGGCGCCGCCCGGCGCTACTTCGACTGGCCCCGATGAGGAGCGGACGACGCGATCGCGATCCCGCGCAAAGGTTCAGCGATCGCTCTCCGTCCGTCCTCATCAAGAGACGCCGATGCTACCCGTGGAACGCACGCTCCTTGACATCGGCCTGCTCGTCTCCCCGCAGACTTGCGGAGGCGTAAGGACGAGCATTTACATTGAAGGAGACATCAGTCCTGTCTTCAGCGATCTTCAGCTGACCTCAGCCTGGACGCACCCGACTCTCATTCTTATGGCAAGATTCTAGATCGCGTACCGAGCGGTTGTAGGTCTCGTTGAAGCGTTGCGCCGGTTGGCTCGGATCACTCTTGGCGCGAATGTCCCGGGCGACGTCCCGGCCGTGCCCAATCACGCTTGCAACCGTGTCGGTGTAGCCGGTGCAGGATGAGTTCGCCTTCGGGCTCATGCCGTCGAAGACCGTGCCGAGGTGGCGGTTGGCGTTCGAGACCTCGCCGAGTGCGGCCAGGAAGGGAGCGACATCCGCCTTCGGTCCCAGTGCCTCAAACCGCCGGACCGCGCGGCGCAGGGTGAGGCTGGTGGAGAGGAGGCGCCGTGCCGGCGCATCCTCCGGCAGAGTTGCCAGGCGGCGCTCATCCCGGGCGATCTCGCGCTCAAACAGGGCCGTGCCATACGCGTCCATCGCCTTGGCGGCCGCCTCGACGCGGGGGACGAGGATCGCGTGCTGCTCGCGGGCGAACTTGAAGCCATCCTCCTTGAATTCGCGCGTGGTCTGATAGCGCGTGAGCGCCTTCAGGATGGGATTGACCTCGCGCAGGGCTGCCAGCAGCTGGGAGGCCTGAGCATCCACCTCTGGCACGACGCCCGGCAAGGCAACGGCCTTCTCCAACTCGTCGATGACCCCATCGAAATCCACGATGCCGAAGTGGTACCAGGCGTTGGCGCCGAGTTTCGTTCCGAGCTTGAGCACCCGCTCGTTGTCGCGCCGGTAGTCGGCCAACTGCTGCTCCAGGGGATGCGATCGGACGAGGTGGTTCTGGGCCTCGGTGTAGGCATTGGCCTTCGCCAGCGCCTGAGCCTCGGGCGTCTGCGCCGGCGCCGGGCGGGCGGTCGCCCGAGCCGAGCCCGGCGGTGGCGGCGGGCTCTGCAACAGGGCCTGTGAGGCCGCGGGTGCGGCGGGAAAATCGCATTTGAATGCGTCGACCAAGCTTTTGCGCACGGCCTCATGAGCCTGGGCGCACTGATAGGCCACGGTCGGACGCGCCGCCTCGTTGCGCAGGACCGAGTCGCGGAAGCTCTCGCGCATCGTGTTGATGCCCTGGCGGATGCCGGGGCGAGCGGCTTCCGGTACGCCGGGGCTGGCGGCGCACTGGGCATAAGCCTCCAGGAAGGCGTCGCAGCTCTCGACGCCCACCGGTGTCACCTGCGTGACCGCCACCACGGGGGTGGCCGAGATCCCCCACAGGAGGGCCAGCGCACAGGCCGAGCGGTGAGACATGCCGAGCTTTCTCGTGGAGGCTGTGCTGCGCATTCTGGTCCTCGAAGTTGAAGCGTCTGGTCATGGAACGACGACGCTGGAGATTGCGGAGGGCGACGTGGACCTCGTTGCATCGACTAAGTCGGGATTGTAGCCGAGGAGATAGTCCGAACCCTCCTCGGTGATGCCTTTCCTCATAATTACGTGGACCTGGCTGGTCTCCGCCGGGGTTCTTCATCCTGGGGCAGATCGGCAATGCTGGATGACCGCTTTGTCGATCCGCCGCCAGTTAGCGGACAGACCGCAATCCTGAAGAGTTTCGGGCGCCGCGAGGCGTACGAAAGTCGTGGAAGAACGAACCTGCGGGATGGCAGGCACAGAGCTATGGGGATTTTGGCAGACCGTCGTCCCCAGCGAGGGACGGAAGGCGCGTGATTACCGGCGCCTGGGTACCTGAGCGCTCCCGGATTGCCCGGTCTCCGGCGTTTGGCGGAGCGCGACAGGGTCGGGCGACAGCGTTTGTGAAGACCATTCCGGCGTTCGGCACGCGGAGAGACGTGCCCCGAGGTGCGCCTCCTCGGATGTGTGGTGGTGTTAGGCCATGCCGGGTCATGGCGTACACGCCCGGTTCGGTGCGGCGCTGAACGGCGGCCCGCGCGGCTGGTACCAGCCTGCGAAGGAGCCGACGGTTCTCATGGGACCGCCGCAGCGGGGGCAAGGCGGTCGAACGTCGGTCGCAGCGACTCGGGTGTCCGGTTCAGGGTCGGTGGATCGCGGCGGGGCCGGTGTGCCGAGGATTGCGCGGATGTGGGCCAGACCAGCCTTCCGGTTCGAGCCGGAGAGGAAGNGTGTCCGGTTCAGGGTCGGTGGATCGCGGCGGGGCCGGTGTGCCGAGGATTGCGCGGATGTGGGCCAGACCAGCCTTCCGGTTCGAGCCGGAGAGGAAACCGTAGTGCCGGATGCGGTGGAAGCCGCGCGGCAGGACATGGAGGAGGAAGCGCCGGATGAACTCCCCGGCGGACACCTACAGGGATCGGCTGCACACGTTCGAGGGCGGCCCCGTCGCACCCGGGATCACGGCCGAGCCGTTGCCGGGCCATACGCCGGGACACACGGGATTCCACATCTCGTCGGGGCGGGACGGCCTGCTGATGTGGACCGACATCGTCCATCTGCCGGTGCTGCAGTCGCGCCATCCGGAGGCGTCAGTCGCCTTCGATGTCGATCCGACGCAGGCCATCGCTCAGCGGCGACGCATGTTCGACCGAGTCGCGACCGACAGGTTGCTGATCGCGGGCTCCCACCTCGATTTCCCGACGTTCTCGCACCTGGAGGCATTGAGTGGAGGTGGTTATAATTTCATCCCGGAGGTCTGGCGTTCAAAACTGACTAACTAAACATAAGCTGGTCAACGTGGCGGGTCGAACATATCACGGCTGAACCGTATGTTCTATAGGTGCCTTATCTCGACCTAGTTACTTTCCGCACGGGCGACAGTCTTAGCTGGTGGAAATGGGTTGCAAGTAAGCGGAACGGGTTGTTCGCTTCAGTGTCTGGGCCACTCGGAAATAGATCTTCGCATATCCACCTTACCCGGTCGTGGAGCTGACGGACGGGTCCCGACCCATCTATGCCGTGGAATCTGAACTCCGTCGTTTCCGGAAGGGGACCTTCGTAGCCCAAAGGTAAGGGGAAGCGTTCGTGTTCCAAGAGTTTGGTGGTTAGCGCCATCGATAATGACTTTGTTCTGGGCGTACTGGACCGCCCGGAGGAACGCCTTCTCCCCAAACTCGTCGAAGGCCGCCACCGCGTCGACGGCTTCCTCGACACTTAGGTTTAATGCCATGCCGGCATTGGGTGGGGGCCTTAAAGGAAGGCCCTAGCGGCGAGTGCGGGCATGGGGCCCGAGGGGCCCAAGGTACGGATCGGGAAATCCCACGATTCGCAGGATACCACGATGGAATCGGCGACGGCGTCACGTCGCCCGGGCGCGCCGGCGACGCAGGATCTCGGTGAGGGCGACCTGGAGGCGCTCGCCGACAAGCCTCTTGCCCTCGTCGTAGTCGCCGCCGCCGTTCCTTAAGGCCTTGGCCGCGTGGTCGAGGACCTTCTTCAGGGGCACGGCGTCGCCGCGTAGCGGAACGGGGCCCTCCACGTAATCTACGCCGTCGGGAAGGAACGCGCGCGCCAAGCCTGCGATGAGGGCGGCATCGACGGCGGCCGCCGAGCGCTGTTCCTCGCGCCACCGGCGGGCCCGCTCCTTGGCGGTCTCCCGCTCCCTGGCAACGCGGGCCGCCCGGGACACGTGCGTCTCGGGCTGCGGGAACTCTTCGAGGGCGTCGAGGGGCGTGCTCATGGCGGGTAGGATGCCACCCCAGCCGGAAAGGCACCAACGGGGTGCCCGCAGGCGTCAAGGATGACGGTCGCGCACACGTTGCGGCGGCCTGGGAATGCCCCTCGGAAGGATGCGGCACACACAGAGTGTTACGGAGTATGCTCCCCCTGGCCGCAGGCCAATGGCGGGGCAGGAAGATTATTTTCGCTCCGGCCCATCCCTAAGGACGGGTTCCGCGATCCTCCCTTCCTGAGGGAGCCTCGCCAGACACCCTTCCTGGCCCCGGTGACCCTGGATACCGCCCACCCCCGGCACACCCCCGTGGCGGCCATGCCGGGAACCGTGGCGGGCCTGTCTTCCATCCCTGCACCGTGGATTATCGATCCCGTCCTTCAAGTATATGGCAAGGATAGGGCCGACTCCTTCCGGGTTTGACCTTGCTGGAGTCCGGTGTACCCTGCCTGCATCGAAGTCGGTTCAAGTCGTGGCAGAGGTGCCCCGCGGCTTAGCCCAGCACAGGGACCGTCGTGACCCCCCGCAACATCTCCGGAGGCCAGGCCTCCATCCCCGCGGCGCCCGAGGGCCGTCGTTGGTCCTTCCAGGTCGACCAGCTTACGTATGCCCGCCTCCTCCACCCCAAGGGCGGAACGGGCCAGGTGGCTTTCGGCGGTCCCAAGCCCGGCCGCAAGCTGGGGCCCGATGGCAAGCCGGTCTTCACGTGGACCGACCAGCGCTGGTCTCCCCACTCCCTCGCGACCCGGACCCCCGACCTCCGCGGAGCCCGGTTCATGGCCATGGCGTCGTACCGCTACCACCAGCGGGGCGAGCCCAAGCCCTCGAAGAACGAAGCGAACATCGTCGGAATCGGCTCGTCCTGGCTTGACCTCGATACCTACGCGACCCCGGAATGGCGCGACGTCGCCCCGGAGGAGATCCGCGAGGTCATCCTCAACGCCATCGAGGATCTCGGTCTCCCCACCCCGTCCTGGATCGTGTTCTCGGGACGCGGGCACCAGGTGGTCTGGCAGTACCCGGCGCAGGCGTGGCATCTCATCGGAACCCGCTGGAAGGCCTTGCAGCGGACCCTGCACGAGAAGTTCCTGTTCCTGGGGAGCGACCCATCGGGCAGGACGGCGACCAAGTGGTTCAGGCTGCCTCAGACCAAGAACGAGAAGAGCGGCCTGCAGGTGTCGTTCGCCTGGCCGCACAGCCTCGCCGAAATCCAGCGCACGACCTTCGACACCCTCGCGGCCGCCGTCCTCCCGCACGCCCGCCAGTCCAAGGACGCCAAGGCCAAGGCCAAGGCCGACCGGATCGCGAAGGCCGCCGCCCGCGCCGCCCGTCCCCGCCGGGAAGGCCAGCATGGCGCCAAGCTGGGCTGGAGGTCGTACTGGGGGACGCTCAGGGGCGACCTGGAGAAGCTGTTCGCCCTCCGTCACGGCACCGGTCCCGTCCCGGATGGAGGTGGCCGCAACGCCTGGATCAAGGCCCTCGCCTACGCCGCCGCCTGGGACATGCCCGCGAGCGACCTGGAGGGCTACGTCCGGTCCGAGGCGGCCCGCTGCGGCCTGTCGGAGGCCGAGGCCCTGGCCAAGACGGTGACGATCCGGAAGCGGGCCAAGGACGCCGCCGAGGGCATCCGCGTCCTCTATCGGGGACGGAAGGTCGACCCCCGCTACCGCCCGGCGCCCCGGACGTTCTGCGAGGATCTCTCCATCACGACGATGGAGATGCGGAAGGCGGATTTGCGCATGCTCGTCGATTCCACCAGGAGGAAGGCCAACGCCGTCGGTCGGGTCATCACCGCCCGACGCCTTGCCGGCGTCACCGGCCGGGACGTCCAGCAGGCCACCCGGCTCGCCGTCGGCAAGGCCGCCATCGACATGCGCGATCTCGGCCTGACGAACGCCGAGATCCGCGACGTCTTCGACCTCCCGACCCAGCGCTACCTCGACACCTGCCTCCGGGACGCGCGGGCGGTCGCCGCCATCAGCGCCGTCACCCCTAAGCCCAAGGCGAAGCGCGCCCCGAAGCCCGTCCCGGCGCCCGAGCCCGTCGTCGAATCCGTGACCGTCGACGCCGAGCCTGAGGAGGTCTCGCGCGCACACGAAGTGTTACGGGGTACTAGGGAGACTGCGGTCATCGGTGACGGCGTAGTTGTGGCGCGCATCAACAGGTCCTATGATCTCAACGTCACGACGGTTGGCACCTACCTACCTCGCGCACGGACGCCCGCTGAGAGCCCACCGGCCCGGCGGGCGTCTTCGCGTCTGGTGGAGGCGTGACCATGCCGACGATGCTAGAGAACCGTCTGATCCAGCGCCAGCGCCTGGCCATCCAGGAGGGCTGGTACGGGGGCCGGCCCCGGGTCTCCCCCCATGGCCGGCGCAAATACTCGCCGTACGGCCACGTCCAGCACCTGACGTTGCATCACGAGCCCCGTCCGGCCCCGCCCGGCCATGACGAAGGCCGGGCCTATCTCCGACGCGTCCTCCAGGAATGGCGCACGACATACGCCGCCCTGTCCGCCGCCGACGATGCCGACGGGGGGCCGATCCGCCGCGCCCTCGTGGCCGCCGGGCTGGCGCTGGCCGACCCCGGCGTCGACGGGCAGGAACGCGCGGACGTCTACGTGACCATGTCGGCCATGACCCCGCCCCGGCACATCGACCGGGCCATCGCGATGATCGCCCGGCTTCCCACGGAGCCGTGGGACATCGCCAAGGACGGCCACTGAGGTCGGCGCCGGTCTCGAATCGTCTGGTTCGCGCTACGCTTCCTGATCGAGGACCAGGGGCGGACATGGGCACGGTGGGTTCGGGCACGGCGGGGTGGATGGCTGGATGGCTTCAGGTCATCGCCCGCGCGCAGGATGCCGAGGTCCGGCGGATGCTAGGGTCTGGACTCGATCAGCACCAGAAGGCGATGACGGCAGCGAGTGCGACGGCCGAGGCGTAGTTTCGGGCCAGCTTGTCGTAGCGGGTGGCGATGCGACGGA
>NZ_LMNJ01000024.1:0-33230 GCF_001423325.1 Methylobacterium sp. Leaf113 | reverse complement strand
GCCAGAACAGGTCCGCCATCGCCGCCTCCGTGCTGCAAACGGCGGCTCTGAATCACAAAACCAGAATTCTCGCAACGTCTTGGTTCGGTTCACACCCTAGGGAAAGAATCACCAACCAGATGTCGATGCTACCCAGCGTGAGTCCTGCTCAGCGGGGCCGGTTAAAACCGCAGTTTAACATACGAAGAGATTGAGAGGTCGCTACCACGTTGGAACATCACGATAGATGGTCTTGAGAATGTCTTCTGGATTTTGTCCGCGTATGGAATTTCTATCGAAGACGGTGGTCCGTCCGGTAATCAAAAAAGCATCTAAAGTGGAGGGTGATTTGGGCCTGCGCTATGGAGCCGGTACGCGTAGCTCGAATGTCTGCTGCGTCTCATCCCTCTCTCGCCACCATGGAAGAACCGCTTTATAAGCCGCGCTTTACGCGGGGTTTGTTGCCACGCGGAGCCGACCGAAAGGCGGAACGGAGACGACAATGGCTGAGCGTTGGACACCGAAGACCTGGCGAAATCTGCCGATCCAGCAGGTTCCCGCTTATCCGGACGCCGCTGCCTTGCATGTTGTCGAATCGCAGCTCGCAAGTTTTCCTCCGCTCGTTTTTGCAGGGGAAGCTCGGAAGCTGAAAGCCGCCCTGGCGCGAGTCTCGTCAGGCGAGGCGTTCCTTCTTCAGGGCGGCGACTGTGCAGAAAGCTTCGACGAGCACTCCGCCGACAACATTCGCGATTTCTTTCGCGTATTCCTTCAGATGGCTCTGGTGCTTACCTTCGCAGGCGGCTCTCCCGTGGTGAAGGTCGGTCGTATCGCTGGTCAGTTCGCAAAGCCTCGCTCTTCGCCTACCGAGACGATGGATGGCGTGACATTGCCGAGCTACCGCGGCGACATCGTCAATGGACTGACATTCACGGAAGAGGCACGCGTTCCCGATCCGCGCCGACAGCTTGAAGCGTACCGTCAGTCCGCAGCGACCTTGAACCTTCTTCGGGCGTTTGCGACCGGCGGTTATGCGAACCTAGAGAATTCGCATCGTTGGATGCTCGGGTTTGTGAAAGATTCTCCGCAATCGTCACGATATGCTGATTGCGCAGAGCGGATGACTGAAACTCTAGACTTCATGCGAGCTATCGGCATCAACCCAGAAACACATCAGGAGGTCCGCACGACGGACTTCTACACAAGCCACGAGGCCCTCCTGTTGGGTTATGAAGAGGCTTTGACACGGGTCGATTCTACCACCGGGGACTGGTATGCCACTTCTGGTCACATGTTGTGGATCGGCGATCGCACGCGCCAACCGGATCACGCCCATGTCGAGTATGCGCGCGGTGTCAGAAATCCGATCGGCTTGAAATGCGGGCCTTCAATGACCGCAGAAGGTCTGATAACGCTAATTGACAAGCTCAATCCGTCGAATGAGGCTGGCCGTCTCACGCTCATCTGCCGCTTCGGGGCCGACAAGGTTGGTGAGCATTTACCGAAGTTGATCCGAGCAGTTGAGCGAGAGGGGCGCAGCGTAGTCTGGGTTTGCGATCCGATGCATGGCAACACGATCTCCGCCGGAGGCTACAAGACCCGTCCCTTCGAACGTGTGATGCAGGAGATCGAGAGTTTCTTCGGCGTTCATCGTGCCGAAGGCACAGTCGCGGGTGGCATCCATCTGGAGATGACCGGGAAGGATGTGACTGAATGTACCGGTGGCGCCCGGGCTTTGACGGCGGAAGATCTACGCGATCGGTATCACACCTATTGTGATCCGCGGTTGAATGCCGAACAAGCGCTGGAAGTCGCGTTCCTCACGGCGGAACTCGTGAAGCGCGAACGCTCGACGATTGAACGTCCACGCCTTGATGCTGCTGAATAGTAACTGTGGTAGAACAGGATCGACTAGTCCAATTTCAGCTAGCCGATCCTGCTTTTTGACATTAATTGGCAGCTCGAAGCATTGCATCGGCGAAATGATGCACAAGGCTTGCCTCCAGCTTTCCTGTCATGCTGGTCAGGATGGCAATTGCTTCGCGCGCTGGCATCGGCTCTTTATAAGACCTTCTTTCGGTCAGTGCCGAGAAGATGTCGCAGATCGTCAATAATCTGACTGTATCGCTGATCTCATTGCCAATCAGACCATCTGGATAGCCGGAGCCATCGAGCATTTCATGATGATGGCGCACCGCACCTAGTGTCGTGGCATCACATCCGCTCTTACAAAGGATATCATAGCCGATGACTGGATGAAGACGCATGATTGCTACTTCGTCGGCGTCCAGACGGCCGGGCTTGTTGAGAATCTCGAGAGGGATCTGCGCCTTCCCGACATCGTGCAGCAGTGCCGCTCGGACGAAGTGTTCGCGATCTTTGGCTCCAAAACCAAGATGCAAGACGAATTGTGCAGCCACGCCGGCGACGAGGAGGCAATGTTGATAGGTCGCGTCGTCGTGCGTCCACACAGTCTCTAACCACCGGGTCAACCCGTTTTCTTTCACGGCCGCAAGAATTGGATCAAGGCCTGCATCGACCTGGACGAGCGAGATTGGTCCACCGGTCCGGACTCCTTCGAAAAGGTCGGTCAGAACTTCCCGCGCGCGCGATACATTTTTGATGATGGGCTGAGCGAGGACGTCGGTCTCCCTCTCTGTGATTTCCGCGAGAAGAGCTTGAGCAACAATATGCGGAGCGGTGTAAGCAGGGAAGCAAATGGTAGCGCCGAGGTCTCGTGCTTGACGGAGATCCTGATCTGTTGTCGACCGCAACAAACAAACAACCGGTAGCGCGCTATCACCCTTCCGGCGTAGGAAGGCCCGGAGTCGATTTGCTGCCTCGCGCCGACTCAGTGTCATGTCCGAGACAATGGCGCGGGGTGCCACATCGAAAGGCTGCTCCTGACCAACGCTCAAGACTTCGCAGCGTCCAATCGCTTTGATCAGTGTCTCTAAAGCAACGCTACGGTCTGGCCGGTCGGTAAGTAGATAGATGGCCGCGTCCACCATGGCGTCCTGATTTCCTAGCTCAACTCTCAATTTCTAAATTGCTTAACGATCCAACACGACCTGGAAAAAACGCATTAATCAGCTAAACTCGATTTCAAAACAGCGAAGATGGATGTCCTAAATTATAATGGAGCAAGAATATTTTATGCTGGCGAAAGTCAATTCATAAAGTATGGCAGGGGCCTCCGTCTGAGATCGTATCCAGAGAATAAACTAGAATCGTTTTCGGACTGTGAATCTTTTTGCATGCGTCGACACAGAAAATGATATTCCATTCAATCTGGCAACCTGAAATGAGGCAATGGAAACTTGTCGATCAATAGACATAAAAATTCTTCATCGAGAAAAATAAGTGTATAGCATGCACATAGTAAAAAACTATTGGTTGTTTATATTCAACTTGTGATATTTTATAATTCAATCATTCAAATGATAAGCGTTGCATAATTCGTGATATATTGAAACTAAAACGGTATCTTTAAGTGATTTCTATTCACAATTAAATAATACATAAGAAATGCTGATTTTATATCAATAAATACTATCTAAAAAATAGCTATATTGGTCAAAACGTTTCAAATACAGTGCGGCAAATGATTTGCCTTGTGGTCATATCTCCGCCGGGCAATCGGCCGCCCACCAAATTTCGACGGTGGTCCACCACATACAGATCTTGCTTCTTGTTCACGTTACGTTGTGGTTCGGCATGGCCTAGTACGCCGCGCCGACATCCAAGTGATGCGCAAAAACCATGGTGCGGGTGAAGTTTCATTCTCACACGTCAATTCCTCGAACATCGCGTCCGCATCCTGTGAAGATCGCCATCATCGCGCATCTGAAGTTTCCGATCGCCCAACCATTTTCGGGAGGGCTGGAAATGCACACACATCTACTCGCATCCGCGCTTCAAGCCCGAGGACATGCGGTCACGTTGTACGCATCGGAGGGGTCCGTCGGTAGCTTCGCCCTTGTTCCGGTATGTGCGCCGACGGGTTGCGCGTTCGACGATGTCTCGGAGGCTCGCATCGATGCGACAGAGCACGCCGCTTACGTCCGGATCATGGATGCGGTCGCCGCAGAGGGCTTCGACCTCGTGCATAATAACAGCCTGCACTTCTTACCGCTTCTGCGAGCTGGCGAACTCCCGTGCCCCATGGTGACAGCCCTCCATACCCCTCCGTTCGAACCATTTGTTCGGGGTGTACGGGCGCGGGCGCGAGACATGGCGTTTGCTGCGGTTTCGCCCTCGCTCGCGCGGGAGTGGTACGATATCATCAGTGAGCCGCATGTCATCGGAAATGGCATTGATCTCAGCGCCTTCGTCTACTCCGCGCGCCCTTCGGGCGAGCCACACGCGATCTGGATGGGGAGGCTCGTTCCCGAAAAAGGAACGCACCTCGCCATCGACGCTGCTCGAGTTGCAGAGCTGCCGCTGAAATTTGCTGGTCCACGCTCGAATCCGGCCTATTGGGATGCCGAAATTGCCCCCCGGCTCGGAGACGACGTCACTTATCTCGGTCACCTCGGACACGATGATCTCGCACGTTGCGTAGGAGAGGCCCACGTCGCTTTGTGTACGCCTCGTTGGGAAGAGCCTTTCGGGCTCGTGCTAGCTGAATTTCTCGCGTGCGGAACGCCGGTTGCAGCGTTCCGTCGTGGTGCAATTCCAGACATCCTGGATTCCTCGTGTGGGGTGCTGGCTGCTGCGGATGATGTTGCAGATCTCGGCTTTGCCGTGACGCAAGCGATACAGCTTTCGCGTACCGACTGCCGCCGCCGAGCGGAGCAATTGTTCGATGCCGAGACGATGACCGATCGCTACGAGGGCCTTTATAGAAGCGAGCTTGGACGGATTCCGAAGGCCACGATCGCTGCCCGTGTCAGCAATGGCTGAGCTTGGCACCTCTTTGGCACGAGCTGTCGTGTGCGTGCCCGCTCGCAACGAGGCCGATACATTGCCGCGCCTTTTGCGATCCCTTGATCGACAGAAGGGTGTCTATGATGGCGCACGCCTGCGTGTCGTCGTCGTGGCTAATAATTGTACCGACACCACCGTCGAGACTTTAAAGGCTCTGTCCGCGCGCTCTGAGCTTGTTCGCATCGAGTTGCGGGTTCTTGAGGTTACCATCCCATCGGAACAAGCACACGTAGGCACTGCGCGTCGTCGAGCTCTCGATGCTGGTGTGGACTGGTTGGACCGGGACGGTGTCAAGAACGGTGTTCTTCTAAGTACCGATGCTGACGCGATCGCGCCGGAAAACTGGGTGATTTCCAACCTGCGAGCGCTGCAGACAGCGGAACTCGTGGGCGGCCGTCTGGTCATTAATAGCGACTTTGCAACCGAAGACCCGCGTCTGAATCAAATCCATGCGAAGATTGAGCGATATTGGTATGCTGTTCGCCAACTCGAAGAGGTCCTTGATCCACCGTTTCACGATCCAGCACCCCGGCACGGTGATCATGTCGCTGCGAGCCTGAGCTTAGGTGCGGATTTATATCGTCGGGTTGGAGGCATGCCGACGCTTCCCTGCGGCGAGGACAACGCTTTGGTCTCGCGGGTGCGCTGGTTTGGCGGCCGGGTTCGGCATTGCCCAGACGTCTGGATTTCGGTCTCCGATCGCGGCGTTGGGCGTGTGATCGGTGGAATGGCCACAGAGATGATACGCCGCTCGCGTGTTGCCGACGGCCGTGAAGCCTATCTTCTGCCGGATGCAAACCATTGGCGAACCTTGATTCAGAGACGCCAGAAGTTAGCTCAATGCTTCGATGATCCTGTCCGCATGGTCCCAGCCTTGAAAGCGTTCGGGCTCTCTCAGGACGATGTCGCATCTCTCGATCTCGTAGAATGTCCCAACGCGATTGCGCTTGTGGAACGGGTCGAAGCCGCGATTGGGGAGGGAATTCCCCCAGCGGTTCCAGTGCCTCTGGAATTAGCGCTCGCAAACCTCGAGGAAATGCTGGCCGAACTTCGATCATTGTCCGACCCGCGAATGTCATGAGCAGGAGACCAATCGGTTATTATGTTCATCATCAGGGCGCTGGCCACTGGCAGCGTGCATGTCTGATCGCAAGCGCGCTTGACCGTCCTGTGACATTGATCGGAACGTTTGCCACGAATGACACAGAGGCCGCGCCTGTTCCCGTCCTCGATTTGCCGGACGATCGCGTTGGCGTGTCCTTTGACGGGCAAGACGGAGCAGATACCCGTCCCCTAGGTCTGCACTATGCACCTGTCTGTGCTGACAATGTCCGGACGCGAATGGGTCAGTTCGCTACGTGGGTTGCTGAGGCCAATCCAGCCCTGATCGTCATTGACGTCTCAGTTGAAATCACCCTGTTCGCCCGCCTGATGTCTGTCCCGACATTGGCGGTTCGCCTAGCCGGAACGCGCAGCGATATGCCCCATCTGGAGGCTTTTCGCGCTGCCGATCGATTGCTGGCGTTTTTTCCGGTGGAACTCGACTCGCCTACAACACCTGACTGGGTTCGTGCGAAAACATTTTACACCGGCCTGCTCACATCGGAGAGGCCCACAACGCCAGTTGCAAACGAAGATGGTTCGATCTTGGTCATCTATGGGCGCGGTGGCGCTGCCGGTAGCCTGAGAGATCTGGCGGCCGCAGCTCGAGCGGTACCCGATCGTCCATGGCATGTGCTTGGGCCGACAAGTGGAAGCGCATCGGATTTGCCACCGAATCTCCACCATCACGGATGGGTTGCCGATCCGACTCCATTCATAGAGCGGGCCACTCTGGTCGTCGGCGGTGGTGGCGACGGCGTGGTCTCCGCCGTCGCTGCAGCGGCCAAGCGCTTCATCTGCCTTCCCGAACCCCGACCTTTTGATGAGCAATTCGAGAAGTCTCTCGCGCTGTCAGACATGGGGGCAGCCATCCATTGTCCGATGTGGCCCAGCCCCGAAGCATGGCCGGAACTCGTCAGGGCGGGCCTCGACCTGAATCCAGCCGTGATCGGTGGACTTGCACGACCGGGCGCGATCTCGCGGACTGCTGGCTTCATCATGGAAGCGGCTGAGCGAGCCGACAAGAGGCGCTGTTAGCCCGATTATCGGTGATTTAGAAAGGCTGGTCTGACGGAACACGCGCGGCGACGATCTCGTCCGCTGTTGGCAGGCGCAGGACTGTGATGGCATTGCGCCAATCGGGGTTAATCAGGCCGCGGCCTGCGAAGCTATCGAGCCAGCCATCCATCGGCCAGAGCCCGTGCCGCGCTCGGAAGCGCGACGCGTTGCGGATAATGTCGGCAAAATACTGGAGGGGTGGATCGCAGGCGCCGTGGTGCTGGTGAAAGGCTTGTCCGCTGGCGCTGAACAGCACCGGGATGCCCAGAGCATCGGCGCGAAAAGCAAGATCCGTATCTTCAGCGCCGTAGCCGTCGAAACCCTCGTCGAAGCCGTTCAGGCGATCGAAAGTGGCCGTCCGGACCCCGAAGGCGAGCGACCAGAACAATCCGGGATTGTCGCTGCGTGCCATTCCGTGGGCTGGAAAGTGTCGGACGGGATGAGGATGGCCCGCCGCCCGCAATCCGACCTCGGTCCAGCCATCCATGACCGATCCAGCCGGTAAGTATCGGATTTCACAACAGATTAGACCATCGGCCTCGCCCAGATCAGCGCTCAGCCGCGGGACGAGATCCGCCGAGGGAATGCAGTCGACGTCGAGGAAGATCAGGTGGTCGGTTGCAGTGGCCTGCCGTCCAGCATTGCGTGCCCGAGCCAGCGGCAGGCCTGGGCTGTTCAAGACGATGCGGCGAATTGGGAAGCCGTAATCAGGCAGGGGCGGGGGCTCGGCGCCCATTTCGACGACAATGCAGGCCTCCGGGTGAGGCCCCCGGGCAACGCCTTCGAGAAGGCGGGCGAGATGGGCATCGCGACCCTTGTTCAGGGTGATGAGGGTGGTGCCGGCGATCACGGGGTGAGGCCGTCCATGGCGACAAAGATCTCGTAGGGACCAGTGAAACGCGCGATCATCTCGGGTTCGAGGCGAAACCCGGTGGGATCGTCGGCGATGAGATCGGTGGTTTGGGAGCGGTGAGCGCCGATTGCGGCCGTCTTGGCGGCACGGTGGACTGTGACATCGACCCGGAAACCGGTCGGGCCGGGGCCGACCTCGGTTCCTTCGGGAAGGGTCCAACCCCATACAGGATAAGCGAAAATCCGGATCGGGCCGAGCGCTGGCCGGGCGAGTCGGACGAGGGCTGCGGAGGCCTGATGGTCGCAATGGGGATCGTGTCCCCAGGTGACGCAGACGGCGCCGGCATCGGCGTCTTGGGCGATCGCGGCGATCCGCTCGGCAGCGTCTTCTGCCACCGGACCGGTGCTTGGGACCCCGGCATCGGGCAGGCGCAGGAAGGTCACGGCCTCCGCTGGAACGCCCAGTATACCAGCTGCGTCGACCAACTCCGTTTCGCGGAGGTCACGCAGTTTTTCGGGGGGATACAGTGCCGAGTGCGTATGCGAGCCGCAGCCGTCGCTGACGATGACAATCCGCACGTCGCGTCCCCGGGCACGAGCCTCGGCGATGATGCCACCGCAGCCGAGGCTCTCGTCGTCCGGATGGGGAGCCACCACGACGAGGCCCTTGCCGTCGATCAGAGCGTCAAGATCCGCAACCGGCAGGCGCTCGGCGGCGGCGAGGAAGGCATCGGCATGCATCGGTTGGCTCGAGGTCGGCGACAGCGTGAGCCGTCCCTTTAGCGGCGCCAGCCTGATCGGTGGCTGAACGGACTCGTCGAGCGACTCTTCACAGGGCCGTTCCGCTGTCTTCGGCGAAGGCGGCGATGCCGCCGGCAGTGGTCAACCAGATCTCCTCGCGCCGCGCTGCGATATGGGCGAGCGCCCGGCGCAGGGGACGCAGACGGTGCGGCTGGCCGACGATGTAGGGATGGAGCGCGATGCCCATGACGAGGGGGGCGGTGCGCGACTGCTCCAGCATCTCGTCGAAGGCCTCGACGAGGGCGTCGGCGAATTGCTGGCCGGTCTCCTTGCGCGCGACGATGGCGGGAATGTCGTTGAGTTCCTGGGGGTAGGGCACCGCCAGGATGCGGCCGCCGTTGCGGGTCGCGAACCAGGTCGGCTGATCGTCGTGGCACCAGTCGAGGAGGTAGCGGTAGCCGGATTCCGCGAGGAGATCCGGGGTAAACCGGCTCTGCGAGATCCAGGGACCGAGCCAGCCCCTGGGGGCATGGCCTTCCTGAGCGGTGAGGATGGCGGTGGCCTCGGCGATGAGGGCGCGTTCGTCGGCCTCGACGCGGTCGCCCTGGCGCTCGGCATTGGTGCGGCCGTGGCCGACGATCTCGTCGCCGCGCGCCCGGAAGGCCTCGATCAGCCCGGGGCAATCGGCGTAGAGGCGACTGTTGACGAGGACGCTCGCCGGCATCCCGAGCCCATCGAGGGTGTCCTTGATGCGCCAAGCCCCGATGCGATTGCCCCAGTCGCGCCAGGCATAATTGAGCACGTCCGGCTGCGGACCGCCGGGCGCCAGTTCAGCGCCGAGGCCGCCTCCGAAATCGAACCCCTCCAGATTGAGGGCCAGGTAAACCGCCAGACGCTTGCCCCCCGGCCAGTCGTAGACCGGCCGGTCGGGCAGAGCGCTGTAGGCGTAGCGGCCGTGATGCGGCCGGGCGTTGTCGGTCATGGGGAATCTCGAACGGATCAGGAGAGGTCCAGCAGCGCAGGTCTGCGCATCGACACCCAGTTCGTGGCGGCGTCGTAGGCGGCCCCGAGCTGCAGGCAGGCACGCTCGCCGTTGTTGGGGCCGACGATCTGGATGCCTGAGGGGCGCCCAGCCGGGTCGAAGCCGGCCGGCACGTTGAGGGCCGGCAGGCCGCTCATGGTCACGGGAATCGTCACCTCCATCCAGCGATGGTAGGTGTCCATGGTCCGGCCGCCGACGGTCTTGGGCCAGCGTTCTTCGATGTCGAAGGGGAACACCTGGGCCGAGGGCATGAGGAGGAAGTCATAGCGCTCCTGGAATCGGCGCACGGCCTCGTACCAGGCGGTGCGGCCCTCCTGCGCGGCGGTGACCTGATCGGCGGAGAGCGCCAAGCCGCGCTCGACCTCCCAGACCGCCTCCGGCTTGAGCAAATCGCGATAGGCCGGCTCGTCGTAGAGGGGTCGCAGGTTGGAAGCGGTCATCCAGGCACGCAGGGTCAGCCAATCGCGCCAGACCTTGGCCATATCGAAGCGTGGGCGGTCCCACTCCACCTTGGCGCCAAGCGCCTCGAAGGCCGACAGCGCACTGCGGTCGAGGTCAAGCACGCCCGCTTCGAAGAGCAGGTAGCCGCCGAGATCGTCGAACCAGGCGATGCGGGCGCCGGTGAAGTCCCGCTTCAGATCATCGGCGAAGATCGCGGGGTCCTGCGTATTCGAGTACGGCACCCGCGCGTCGTAGCCGGCCTGGACGGAAAGCAGCAGGCCGAGATCCGCGGGCGAGCGCCCAATTCCGCCCGAGACGCCGAGTCCCGCCGTGAAGGCGTCCTTGGTCTCGATCGGGATGCGGCCGTAGCCGGTGCGCAGGCCGAACAGGTTGTTGAAGGCGGGCGGGTTGCGCAGCGATCCGGCATGATCGCTGCCATCGGCGACCGGCTGCATGTGGAGCGCTACCGCCACCGCCGCGCCGCCGCTTGAGCCCCCCGAAGTCTTGGTCGGATCGTAGGCGTTGCGGGTGGCGCCGTAGACCGGGTTGAAGGTCTGCGAGCCAAGACCGAATTCCGGCATGTTGGTTCGGCCGGTGAAGATCGCGCCGGCCTTGCGCAGGCGCTTGACCATGATCGAATCCGCCGCCGCGATCCGGTCGCGGAAAATCGGCGACCCTTGCGTGAAGGGCAGGCCCTTCACCGCATCGATGTCCTTCACCGCGTGGGGAAACCCGTGCAGCGGCCCGAGGAATTCGCCGCGCGCGGCTTGCACGTCGCGCTCTTCGGCGGCGGCCATCAGGTCGGCCCGGTCGCGCAGGGCCACGATGGCGTTGACGGTCGGGTTCACCCGGTCGATCTGGTCGAGACAGGCGGACATGACCTCGACGCAGGAGATGCGCCGGGCGTGGATCGCGGCCGAGAGGTCGACGGCGCCGAGGCTGAGGATGTCGTGGTCCGAAGCCGTGCGAGCCGCCGTTTCGGCCACGGCGATCGATGAATCTGTGCTCATGCTCTGGCTCTGGAACGCGCCCGCGCGGAAAACCGGCCGTCAGGCCGGCAACCGCCGCTCCTGAAAGGCGTGGCAGGCCACACCCTCGACCAGGGTCGGGACCTCGGTGCGGCAGCGCTCGTTTGCGAAGGGGCAGCGCGGGTTGAAGGCGCAGCCCGTCGGGGGGTCGATCGGGTTCGGGATCTCGCCTGAGACGGGGATGCGTTTGCGCCCGGTGAGGCCGATATCCGGCACCGAATCGAGCAGCATGCGCGTGTAGGGGTGTTTCGGAGCACGGAAGAGTTCCCGTCCGTCTGCGATCTCGACCACCCGCCCGAGATACATCACCCCGATCCGGTTCGCCATGTGGCGAACGACGGCGAGGTTATGGCTGATGAACAGATAGGTCAGCCCGAGGCGGTCCTGCAGGTCGCGCATCAGGTTGAGAATCTGAGCCTGGACCGAGACGTCCAGGGCCGAGGTCGGCTCGTCGCCCACCAGGAACTCGGCTTCCGAGGCGAGCGCCCGCGCGATGGCGATGCGCTGGCGCTGGCCGCCGGAGAACTCGTGCGGGTATTTGACCCCGTCGTCGGGGTGCAGGCCGACGAGGCCGAGGAGTTCGCCGACCCGGCGCCCGATGGCGACATCGCCCTGCAGGAGATTGAAGGCCCGGATCGGTTCGGCGATGATGTTCCGCACCCGCCAACGCGGGTTCATGGACGCGTAAGGGTCTTGGAAGATCATCTGGATTCGGCGGCGCAGCCGGCGCCGGGCGGCGGCCTCGCGCCGATCGGTCATCGACACGCCGGTGATCCGCACATCGCCGGCGCTCGGCGGCAGCAGGCCCACCACCATGCGGGCGACCGTCGATTTTCCCGAGCCCGACTCGCCGACGAGCGCGAAGGTCTCGCCGCGGCGAATGGCGAAGCTCACGCCGTCGACGGCGCGCAGGATCTGCCGGGGCTGACGCTCGATGACCCGGTTGAGCCAGGGGCGAGACACGTCGAAGGTGCGGCGCAGGCCTTCGATCACGACGTAAGGCGCATCGCCGGGGCGGGTGTCGGGCTGGGGCAGGGGCATGACGGGCGCGTTCATGCGGCGGAGGCCTCCGATCGGTCGTAGAGGTGGCAGGCCACCCGGTGCGCGCCAACCGGGATCGGATCGGGTCGCTCGACACGGCAGCGTCCGAAGACGGAGGGACAGCGCGGATTGAAGGCGCAGCCCGGCGGAATGTTGGAGAGGCGCGGCATCGATCCCGGGATCTGGGCGAGGCGGTCGGTGTCTTGAGACAGCGTCGGGATCGCCCCCATCAGGCCCTTGGCGTAGGGATGAAGCGGGTTCTGCACGACATCGCGGACGAGGCCGATTTCCGCGATGCGCCCGGAATACATCACCGCCACCCGGTCGGCGGCTTCCGCGATCACCCCCATGTCGTGGGTCACCAGCATCACGGCGGTGCCGCGCTCGCTGCCGAGGCGCTTCAGGAGCGCGATGATCTGGGCCTGGACCGAGACGTCGAGGGCCGTGGTCGGCTCGTCGGCGATGATCAATTCCGGCTCGGCGGCGAGCGCCAGGGCGATCACCACGCGCTGGCGCATGCCGCCGGAGAATTCGTGCGGGTAGCCGTCGATGCGCCGCTCCGGGGCCGGGATGCCGACCTCGGCCAGGAGATCGATGGCGCGCTGCCGGGCCGCCTTCTCGGAGAGGTCGGTATGGGTGCGGATCGTTTCCACGATCTGCCGGCCGACCCGATAGAGCGGATTGAGGCTGGTGAGGGGGTCTTGGAAGATCATGCCGATGCGCCGGCCCCGAATGCGCCGCATTGCCTCCGGCGACAGGTTGTCGATGCGTTCCCCCTTGAGCAGCACCTGACCGCCGATGATGCCGCCGGGCGGATCGATGAGACCGATGACGGCGGAGCCGGTGACCGACTTACCGGCGCCTGACTCGCCGACCACGCCGAGGATTTCACCCGGCGCAATGTCGAACGAGACGTCGTCGATGGCGGTGAGCGTGCCGCGCCGACCCGCGAAGGCGACGCGCAGGTTGCGAACCGAAAGGACGGGCTCTGTCATGGCGTTGCGATCATTGCAGCTTCGGGTTCAGGGCATCGCGCAGCCAGTCGCCCAGCAGGTTGATCGCCAGGACGAGGCCGGCGAGCGCGAGGCCCGGGAAGGCGACGATCCACCACTCGCCGGAGAACAGAAAGCGGTTGCCGGTCCGGATCAGGGTGCCGAGGGACGGCATCGAGTCCGGCAGGCCGGTGCCCAGGAAGGACAGGGTCGCCTCGGTGATGATGGCGAGGGCCAGATTGATGGTGGCGATGACGAAGACCGGGCCGAGCACGTTCGGCAGGACATGCCGGACCATGATCACCGGCGAGGACAGGCCGATCAGGCGCCCGGCCTGGACATAGTCCTTGTTCTTCTCCACCAGCACGGAGGAGCGGACGGTGCGGGCGTACTGCACCCAGAACGACAGACCGATCGACAGCACGATCAGGCCGATGGCGGCATCGGTGTCCATCTGGCTTCCCAGCGCCGCCTTGGCGACGCCGTCGACCACCAGCGCGATGAGGATGGCCGGGAAGGTCAGCTGTACGTCGGCGATCCGCATGATCAGGGTGTCGACGAAGCCGCCGAAATAGCCCGCCACCAGTCCGAGCACGATGCCGAGGAATCCAGAGACCACGACCCCGAGCAGCCCCACGATGAGGGAGAGCCGGAGGCCGTAGAACACCGCCGAAAGGACGTCCCGGCCCTGGTCGTCGGTGCCGAGGGTGAAGGGCGCGACCCCGTCAGCGTACCAGAGCGGCGGCAGGTTCGAGTTGATCAACTCGAGTTCGGCCGGATCGTACGGATTCTGCGGCGAGATCCAGGGCGCCGCCACCGCCAGCACGACGAAGACCAGCGTGACCGCGAAGGCGCCCATCGCCAGCTTCGACCGGCGGAAGCTCGCATAGACGTCGGAATCGAGGAAGCGGGCCCAGGTGGAGCGCTTCGCCGGCATCGGCGGCGTGACGGGAGCTTCCCGTACGGTTTCCTGCAGGGATACGCTCATGTGGCCCGTCCGGTGGAGAGGCGCAGGCGGGGATCGACGATGGTGTAGAGCACGTCCACCACAAGGTTGATGACGACGAAGATGGCGGCGACCAACAGCAGGTAGGCCGCCATGATGGGGATATCGACGTTCTGCACGGCCTGGACGAAGAGCAGGCCCATGCCGGGCCACTGGAACACCGTCTCGGTGATGATCGAGAAGGCGATGACCGAGCCGAGTTGCAGGCCCGCGATGGTGATGACCGGCACCAGGGTGTTCTTCAGGGCATGGCCGAGATGGATCGAGCGGGTGGTGAGCCCCCGCGCCCGGGCGAAGCGGATGTAGTCCGTGCGCAGCACCTCCAGCATCTCGGCCCGCACCAGCCGCATGATCAGGGTCATCTGGAACAGCCCGAGGGTGACGGAGGGCAGGATCAGGGCGCGTAGCCCCGAGCCGGTGAGAAATCCGGTCGTCCACCACCCGAGGCGCACGGTGTCGCCGCGCCCGAACGAGGGCAGCCAGCCGAGGGTCACCGAAAACAGGAAGATCAGCAGGATGCCGATGAGGAAGGTCGGCAGGCTGATGCCGATCAGCGAGATGGCGAGGAAGACCTTGGCGAGCCACGTGTCCCGCCGAAGGGCGCAGTACACCCCCATCAGAATGCCGACGGTCAGGGCGAACAAAGTGGCGCAGAGGGCGAGTTCCAGGGTGGCGGGCATGCGTTCGGCCAGCAGCGCCGAGACCGGCTGGCGGAACTGGTATGAGGTGCCGAACTCGCCGCGCACGACGTTGCCGGCGTAGCGCAGGAACTGCACCGCCACCGGATCGTCGAGCCCGAGATCCTTCCGGATGGCGACGCGCTCGGCATAGGGCGTATCGACGCCGACGATCTGGTTCACGGGATCGCCCGCGAAGCGAAACATCGAGAAGGCGATCAGGCCCACCGCGAACAGCACCGCGATCGACTGGAGCAGGCGCTGGAGGATGAAGGCGATCATCGGTGGGTGCCTCGCGCGTCACCGAAAGGTTGATGTTCGTTCGCGTATGACCCGGACACACATTGATCCTCGACGCGGCCCTCTTCCCGAACGGAACTCGGGCCTGCCCGAGATCCGTCGCGCTCGTGGGGAGGAAGTGGGGGTGGTTGGGTGACCCTCCGCCGACTGAGGCGAGCGGAGCCACCCCCACCCCTAGCCCCTCCCCACAAGGGGGAGGGGGACGCGTTCGGAACCCGCACCGCCAAAATGATCACGGCTGCTTCGAGACCCAGTACAGCATCAGCATGTTGTCAGGCCGCGCCGTGAGGGTGACCTTCTTGGAAACGCCCCAGGCGAGCGCCTGCTGGTGCAGGGGAATGAAGCCCCAATCGGCCTGGATGGTGTCGAAGCCCTCCTTGATCTCGGCATTGCGCTTGGTCTGGTCGGTCTCGGCCTCGACGGAATCCGCGAGGGCATCGACCTTCGGGTTGCAGTAATTGCCGAGGTTCCAATTGCCGCGGCCCGGCTTGGAGCCGTTCCGGCAACCGGCGATCTCGAACAGGATGTTGTGCGAATCCTGGGAGGAGGGGGTCCAGCCGACGAGGTAGAAGGAGGTGTCGTAGGCCGGTGCCAGCACCTTGGCGAAGTATTTTGCCTTCGGCTGCGCGTTGAGGTTCACCTTGACGCCGACCCGGGCCAGCATCGAGACCACCGCTTGGCAGATCGCCTCGTCGTTGACGTAGCGGTCGTTGGGGCAATCCATGCCGAGCGAGAAGCCGTCCGGATAGCCGGCTTCGGTCAGGAGCTGCTTGGCGCGCTTCGGATCGTAGTCGGGCCGCTTGAACTCGGAGGCGCGCGGAAACAGCACCGGTGCGATCAGCAGGGCGGAGGGCGCCGCTTGGCCCCGCATGACGCGCTTGGCGATGGTCTCCTCGTCGATGGCCCGGTAGAAGGCCTCGCGCACGCGCACGTCCTTGAACGGGTTCTTGCCCTTGACGTTCGAGTCCTTCAGCTCGTCGCGGGACTGGTCCATGCCGAGGAAGATGGTGCGCAGTTCGGGGCCGGCCATCACCGTCGCGGTGCCGCTGCCATTGACCCGCTGCGCGTCCTGCAGCGGCACCGGGTCGATCCAGTCGACCTCGCCGGAGATCAGGGCCGCGACGCGCGTGGCGTCGTTCTGGATGGTGGTGAAGACCGCCTCGTCGAGGTTCGACTCGATCTTGCCCCAGTAGTTCGGGTTCTTCTTGAACACCGTCCGCACGCCGGGCTGGTGCTCGGTGATGATGAACGGCCCGGTGCCGTTCTCATGCAGGGCGGCGTAGCTGGTGGAGGTGGCGCTCGGCAGAGTCGGGGCGACGGCGCCGTTCTTTTCGGCCCAGGATTTCGACATGATGTACCAGGTCGAGAACTGGTACAGGGCGATCGGGTTGGGACTCTTGAGTTTCATGTCGACGGTGTGGTCGTCGATCTTCACCCACTCGGCGTCCGACGGGACGTTGGTGGTGAAGTTCGAGCCCGGCGCCCGTACGCGCGTGGCCGAGAAGATCACGTCGTCGGCGGTGAAGTCGGACCCATCGTGGAACTTCACGCCCTTGCGCAGGTGGAAGCGCCAGCGAGTCGGCTCCGGATTCTCCCACGATTCCGCCAGCATTGGCGCCAGCTTGAGGTCCTTGTCGCGGGTGATGAGCGAGTCGAAGACCGCACCATGCATCCCGATGGTGAAGCTTTCCTTCAGCGAGTAGGGGTCGAGGGACTTGATGTCGCCCTGGAAGGCAAAGCGGAAAACGTTGGCGGCCTCGGCCGGAGCGACGGTTCCGAGGCCGAGACACCCCGCCAAGGCGGTTGCCGACACGAACGCTTTCACGGTGCACTTCAACAAGGCAGGCATCCTTTTCAAGCCGACTTCCCACGCTGGCGTGAGCACCTTGGCACGGATCGGGCCAACCTCGAACGGTCTTTCGAATTCAATCCACTCCGATACGCCGCCGCGGATTTCACGCCCGGCAGCGCCTATCTGATTCGCGCAGTGATGCCCAAAAATCGGTCAATAGCCACGAAACGGTCAAGTCCCGCATCGCCAGCCGGATACCGCAGGGCCGACGGCCTCGTGGGAACGGCTGAACACGGCGAGGTCTGCACCGGTTGAACCGGCAGTCCCGATCGAACCGACGCTTTCAGGAGACCGGCCGCATGTTCGCCACCCGTAAGCCCCTCGACCAGCAAGTCATCGTCATCACCGGCGCTTCGAGCGGCATCGGCCTCTCCACGGCCCGGATGGCCGCAGCGGCCGGCGCCAAGGTGGTGCTCACCGCCCGCAACGGCGACGTCCTAGCGGAAATCGCGCGCGAGATCGAAGCGGCGGGCGGCGAAGCGACCCACGTGGTGGCGGATGTGGGCGAGCGCGCGCAGGTTCAGGCCGTGGCCGACCGGGCGATCCAGCGCTTCGGGCGCATCGACACCTGGGTCAATGATGCCGGCCTGTCGATCTTCGGGCGCCTGGAAGAGGTGAGCGATGCCGATCACCAGCGCCTGTTCCAGACCAATTTCTGGGGGTTGGTCTACGGTTCGCTGGTGGCCCTGCCGCACCTCAAGCGCTCGGGCGGCGTGCTGATCAACCTCGGCAGCGTCGCCTCCGACATCGCCTTCCCGTTGCAGGGCATGTACTGCGCCAGCAAGCACGCGATCAAAGGCTTCACCGATGCCCTGCGCATCGAGTTGGAGGAAGAGGGCGCGCCCGTGGCGGTCACGCTGATCAAGCCGGCCTCGATCGACACACCGTTTCCCCAGAATGCGCGCAACTACACCGACCACGAGCCGAAACTGCCGCCGCCGATCTACCGCACCGAGGAGGTGGCCAACGCCATCGTGCACGCGGCCGTGCATCCCCAACGCGACATCTATATCGGCGGCGGCGGACGGGTGATGAGCGCGTCGAAGCGCATGGCGCCGCGCGCCTTCGATCGTATCGCACGGACGATGACGGCGCAGCAGCAGCGCGACGAACCCGCCCGCAACCGGGGCGGCGCGCTCTACGAGGCGGGCCTCGGCGGGCGCGTCGCCGGCGATCATCCGGGCTACGTGATGCGGCGCAGCTTCTACACCCGCTCCGCCCTTCATCCGCTGACCACGGCAGCCGTGGTGGCGGGCGTCGGGCTCGCGGCCGCGAGGCTGCTCGGCGCGGGGCGTCGACCGTGAGCGCCTGCGAGCCGACCCCCCTCCGCCCTCGGGCCAGTGGGACCGCCGTGTCGGGGTGCATCCACGGGGGATCTCGCTGATGGCCGATTTCGAGCACACGCTGCAACGCTTTCAAAGCCTTATGCTGGCGGAGCAACCCGTCGATGTCGGCGAGGCCGAGGACGCGATCTGGGCTTATCTCGCGCAGGCTCAGGGGCTGAGCGCGCAGATCGGAGCCCTGGACCGGCTCCAGGCAGCGGTGACGCGGTGGGACAACCGTTCGGTATTCCTGCCCCAGTTACGCGCCGCTCTCGATCGCCATCGCGCGCGTCTCGCCGAGCCGTCGGCCTGAGGGCGCTGGGGGGTACTGGTCCCAGTCCTCGTGGCGCTTCGGGAGCTTGCCGAATGAAATTCGATTGCGACAGGGGAATGGCACTGGATCGTGCCGTTCCCCTGTGGCATTGCGATAGGGTTATCTCGGCGGTGCAGCATCGTGTGTTCGCCCGACACGGCAACGCGCGAGCTTGGCATGAACCTACACGCTGTTCATCGCTCGATCGCCTTCGCGAAACCATTCAGGACGGTTGAGACCGACATCATTTCACAGGATAGCGAGATCACTTTTCGTGGGCGCGGTCTCGCGACCCTCCGGGACGGACGCCTTCTGCTCACGGTCTGTCCACTCTGCTCTCAAGCCAATACGCCCCGTGGGACGACGAACGGCCAGTGCGCTTGGTGCGCCTACGTTCCCTCTCTGGCAGATGCCGAGCCGACCGCATCGACGCAGGCCACGGCCGACGACACCTGACGCGCCGGTGGTCACTGCGGATCAAACGAGGCGTGGGATGCTTGACGGAGCGTCTGGCTGACGGGCCCCTCGCAGTCTCGCATCCCGGGCGTTCGAATTCTAACGTTGCTCTTATCCCACGGACGTCTCCCCACCGTCAGTTCGACGGATGTCGGGCAGTTCGACGGATTTCGGGCAGTTCGACGGATTTCGGGCAGTTCGACGGATTTCGGGCAGTTCGACGGATTTCGGGCAGTTCGACGGATTTCGGGATCGACAGCGCTGAACGTCCGGTCGCTGCGGACGGGAAGGCGGGGCGGCCCCGCGAGACTTTTGTTCTCGTTTGCCGTGCCGGCATAACCGGTTTCCAGTGATCCCTGACAAACTCTAGGCTTTGGCGAACAGGCGCTCGTAGGTCGCTTCGGCAACCCCGTAGCTTTCGCCGGCCGCGACACGCAACTGAGTCCGATCCAGGATGGTGATGCGGCCGCGACGAGCGCGGATCGACCCAGCGCCTTCGAGATTCTGGACTGCCAGAGTCACTCCGGGGCGCTGTACGCCCAGCATCACCGCCAGCACCTCGTGCGTCAGGAGGAGTTCGTCGCCGTCGACGCGGTCGTGGCACATCAGCAGCCAGCGGGCGAGCCGCGCCTCGATGCCGAAACTGGCATTGACGAAGGCGGTCTGCCGGGCCTGGAACAGTTCGGCCTCGAGAAAGCGTAGCACCGGCTTGCGCAGGCCGGGCCCTTCCGCGATCGCTGCGGCCATGTCCGCCACCTCGATCGCCAGTGCTGACCCTGCAATCTGAACGATATGCTCGTAGGGCGACGTCTCCGCACCCAGCATCAGGGTCGAGGCTCCGATGAGGCCCTCCGGTCCGATCATCCCCACTTCGAGCCGGGTCGATCCGATCTGCATGATGATCGAAACCAGTCCCGATTCGACGAAGTAGACCCGATCCGGCGCCGTGTCGGGATGGACCAGGACTTGACGAACCGTCAACGCGGCCGGACGCAGCCGCGGCTGCAGCAACGTCCAGTCGCCCACCGAGAGCGTTCGCAACAGACGGTTACGAGGTAAGATTTGCATTCGTAAAGGCCCGAGTCCTGCTCTCCTGGGTAAGAGAACAGAGCCCCACCCTCCACTGCGCGGCCATATACAAAGATCAACATTAGATCAATGAAAGATGGTGATCTTCCAATCGGCGCATGAAAACGATCTTGGATCATCTGATAAACATAGGTTAAGTGTTTGAAATCATACAAATGCGTTGGCGGTGCTTACAACCGCTCGTTCTCCGAGTTAGAACGAGATTGATTGTGTGCGACCTATCTGCACGTGCGTGGCATGGAAGACCGTGACCTGGACTCTCTGGATCGACGACGCGCCTGGTATCGGCGGCGATCGCCTGGGGCTTCGCTCCGCCCGTTTTCGTCCCGGATCGCAGGGCAACCGCTCAGCCGCTGATCGCCGCACCTCGAGACTCGCGTAAGCGAGATCCGACACCCGTTGCCAAGATTACGGACACCGTCTTGTCATCAAATTCCTCGACCCCGCCTCTCGATGCCATGAACCCGTTGATCCGGAAGCTCGAAGGGTTCGGTCCCCTCTCGGATCAGGACCGAGCCATCCTCAAGAGCGTCAGTGCCAGCGGCCATCTGATTGGGCCCCGCGTCGACCTGATCCGGGAGGGCGACGCACCGGATGGCGTCATCCTCATCATGGAAGGCATTGCCTGCCGGCAGAAGCATCGGGCGAACGGCGCTCGGCAGATCACCGCCTATCTGGTGCCGGGCGACGCCTGTGACCTCGATGTGGCGCTGCTCTCGCGGATGGACCACACCATCACCACCCTGTCCGCCTGCCGCGTGGTGCGCCTTCCCCTCGACGTGGTGAAGCGCCTGATGGAGGAGCATCCGGCCATTGCGCGCTCGTTGCGGATGTCCACCCTGGTCGATGAGGCGACCTTGCGCGAGTGGCTGGTCAATGTTGGGTGCCGGTCGGCGATCGAACGCATCGCTCACCTGTTCTGCGAATTGCTGGTCCGGTTGCAGGTCGTGGGATTTGCAAGCGAGGACACCTACGAGTTTCCCGTGACGCAGCTCGACCTGGCCGACACGGTCGGCTTGTCGAACGTGCACGTGAATCGGTCGCTTCAGGAACTCAGGCGCCAGGGCGTGATTGAACTCAAGGGGAGGACCTTGAGGATTCTCGACCGTCAGCGACTGAAGTCGATCGCCGAATTCGATGCCAAGTACCTGCACCTGGGAACGCGGGCCGCAGCATGACCCTGAAACTTCAGCCCGTGCAGATTGCGACGGGCAGCAACGACCGCGAAAGCCGTCTGGTTTTCGAGGACGGCCTTCTCGTTGCCGTACTGGTCCAGCTCTCCAGCGAGCATGATTCCCATGCGGGTCACTGGTTCCTGGAGGCGGGGTTCGGACGCGTCGAGGATCCGCACGCGCCCATCTTCGCCGACCTCCGAGAGGCGCAGGCCTGGATTGCCCGACAGCTGGCGGATGTCGATCCCTCGTACTGACTGCACTCCGTCGCGCGGTGACGGCAAGACCTGAGAGGTCTTCCTGCAAGCCCCAGACGTTTTCTGAGCAGACATCGCGAAGACGATTGATGTGTGTGAATGCATCATCGGCGGGTCTGCGTCACGATCATTCCCGTTACCCCTTCATGGGTGTGACCGGGGTCTCGCCGATGCCTTACCCCCCGATTGTGTCGGCGAGACCACGTTCAAAACTCCATGTATCGTCGTGTTCCCAAGTATTATCCTTCGTTTTCCATAATAACTTAAGTTCGGTCAAGGCATCGCTTGAATACGTTTTAGCATTAATTCTTGTAGATGAACGTTTTATATTGATCAAAATAACAATTGAAACATTTTTTAATCGCTGATTTCGATCTCAAAACATCTTTATCGCAATATTCGAAAACTGATCGTTTACTTCTCGGTGGCATCCATGGCTCGCGGGCATGCTGTGCGTAGGCCGATGGAGCATCACGACCATGCGTTCGGTTTCGAGTCTCACGGCCTTTTCTTCGCCGGGCCCTGCGCCTTGCCGCTCCGAAGCCGGCGTCCTTGCCTCTTATCTCGACGTGGTCCGACAGGGATTTCTGCTGTTCGAGGGTGGGCGAGTGATCCTCTGCACGGACCCGGCCCGCGATATTCTCACCGCGTTCGATCTCTCCACCGATCCCACTGCCCGGTCGGCCCTTCGCGCCCTGTGCCGCCTCCTCGCTCTCCATCCGCGTGCTCTCTTCGCGCAGGTACGGCAGGCCTTCGAACGCCACGAGCCGGTCACCTTCGAGGTCGCACGTCCGGCGATGACGGTGGACATTCGATTGCATCCGGTCGGCTGCGGGAATGCCGCCGCCACGCGTTGGACCGTCACCCTCCAGGACGTCACCACCCGCCGTGCCGCCGAGGCTGCGGCCAGCAGCCATGCCCGCCTCGATCCGCTGACCGGCCTGCCGAACCGGCGCCATCTGCGCGAGCGCCTTGAGGAGGCGCTGGCGCGGGTTGGCGCCTCCGCCGCCAGCTGCGCCGTGCTGCTGGTCGATCTCGACCGCTTCAAGCCCGTCAACGACACCCTCGGCCACGCCATCGGTGATGCCCTTTTGGCGAAGGTCGGCGACCGGCTCAGCGCCACCCTTCGACCCGGTGACACCGTCGCGCGCATTGGCAACGACGAGTTCGTCGTGGTCCAGAGCGCTCCCGCGAACGTCGAGGAGACGCGCGCCCTGGCCCGGCGGATCGTCGATCTCGTCGGCCGCACCTACATGGTCGAGGGCCACCTTCTGACCATCGGCGCCAGCGTCGGTGTCGCTCTGGCTCCGGAGGACGGGATGGATGCCGACCGCCTCCTCAAATGCGCCGACCTCGCTCTCTATCGGGCCAAGCTCGAGGGGCGCGGGACTTTCCGTTTCTTCGAGGCGGAAATGGATGCGCGCATGCAGGCGCGCCGTCGCCTCGAACTCGACATGCGCCAAGCCCTGGGGCGGCGGGAGTTCACGCTGCATTACCAGCCGCAGATCAATCTCGGCAGTGACCGCCTGACCGGCTGCGAAGCGCTGCTGCGCTGGCAGCACCCGGAGCGGGGTACCGTTTCGCCGGCGGATTTCATCCCGCTCGCCGAGGAAATCGGCCTGATCGTTCCCATCGGCGAATGGGTGATCCGCCAAGCCTGTCGTGACGCGGCAACCTGACCGGCACCGATCACCGTCGCGGTGAATGTGTCGCCAGCGCAGTTCAAGGGCGACCGGCTCGTGGAGGTGATCGTCTCGGCCCTGGCGAGCTCGGGCCTGCCGGCCGAGCGCCTGGAGATCGAGATCACCAAGGGCGTCCTGCTGCAGGAGAACGCGCGCACGCTGCGCATCCTGCATCGCCTCCGCGCTCTGGGAATCCGCGTCTCGATGGATGATTTCGGTACCGGCTACTCGTCGCTGAGCTACCTGCGGTCGTTCCCGTTCGACAAGATCAAGATCGACCGCTCCTTCGTGGCCGACATCACCCGCAAGCCGGACGGCGATGCGGTGATCCGCGCCATCGCGGGGCTCGGGCGTAGCCTCGGGATGACGACCGTGGCCGAAGGGGTCGAGACCGAGGACCAGATGCGACGCATCCGGGCCGAGGGCTGCACCGATGTCCAGGGCTACCTCGTCAGTCGACCGATCCCCGCCGAGGCCCTGCTCACGTTCTTCGCGAGCCGGGGTCAGCACGGCCTTGCCCACGCGTAGGGCCTCGAACCACGACGCTCTCCCGCTTTCGGAAATCCGCCATGACCCAGCTCTATCGACTCGTCTATGCCAGCAAGAACCTGTTGGCGGTGCCGGAGGCCGAAGCGAACGCCGCCGTCAGCCAGATCCTCGCCGCCTCGCAGCGGAACAACGCCGCGGCCGGAGTGACCGGCGCCCTGATGTTCAACGGCGGCGCATTCGCGCAGGTGCTGGAGGGGCCGCGCCAGGATGTCGAGCGCACCTTCGAGCGAATCCAGCGCGACGAGCGGCACGGCGACGTCACCGTCCTCGAATGCGGGCCGACCGAGGTCCGCGGCTTTGCTGACTGGTCGATGGCCTATGTCGGGCGAGCCACGGCGGGGGAGGCGCTATGGAGCGACCTCGGGCGCGAGAGCGGGTTCGACCTGTCACGGCTCGACGGCGATGCGATCTTCCGGATGCTGCACGGTCTGGTCCTGGAGGAGGAGGGATTGACTTCGCCCGCCCCGGCCTTCGACGCCGACCGGGTCCGCGCCGAGGTTTCCGAGCTTCGGCCTGACCTGCATGCGCCGCTCGAGAGGGGGGCCGTCGAGCGGGACGCTTCCGCCCTGGCGGTGCTGCGTCAGGCCCTTGCCGAGGAGCGTCGCCGAACCACTGAGCTGCGCGGTGCACTCGACGACGCGCGCATCGCTGAGGCACAGGCGCAGAACCGGTGCGAGTCGCTTTGTCGGGAGCGCGACCTGTGGGTCGAGCGAGCCCGCGGCCTCGCCGCCGCTTTGTGCCGGGAAGCCGAGGCGGTCCGCCGGGGCCCCGCGCCCGATCAGGATGCGGCGACCCGCGCCGCCTGACCGGGCGGCCGCTACACCTTGAAGTTCATCAGCAATGCGCCGGCCGCAGCCGAGACCGTGCGGGCACCAGTGGCACCGTAGGACGCCCCCTGGTCCTGCCGGACCTGCAACTGCTTCACGAAAGTGGCGAGCAGATCACCGGTGCTCTGGCCGGACGGACCGACCGTTGCGGCTTCCGATGCCACCCGAGGCGCCCCATCCGTTTGGGACGGGTCCGGGTCGCCCCGCAGGACCGAGTTCAGGGTTCGGGCTTGGTCGCCGGTGAGCGCTCCGCTCTCGACCTGCCGGCCGATCAGGTCATCGATGCGCGTTCGCAGGCCGGACGGGTCCAGGCGCGTCGCCTCAGGGCCACTACCGATGCCCTGCGTCAGCGCGGCATCGATCGAGTCGACCGCGGTGTTCAGGGCGGTCTGATCGGCGCTGCTGAGGGTGCCGGCTGCCGTCCGCGCTGCGATGTCCTCGTGTGCACGAAGGCGCGGCGATGGCGGAAATGTCCCGGCCTGTGCGGAGATCGACGTCATGTCCTGGCCCTGGCGGGACCTTATCCCATCCTCCTGATGGCCCGGATTCGGTTAATGTTCGATGAGAAGCCGCCCCTGTGATGTGCCGCATCGTGAGCCCGACCGATCAGTGAACGGCTTTTGCCGACCTTGTCTTCGGTGCGAAAGCCAGCCGACGGATTGTCTCTCACCCTACCCCGGCAAGGGCAGTACCTTGCGGGACGCGCGACAGCTGATTCTCTTCGAAGGTCCGTCTATTGCGGGACAAGACGCGGGCCGTCCGGAACCCCGAGGGCGGTGCCGAGGCGGGTGCGGCAGTGCTTGAGGCTCTGGAAGGCACGTCCGGAATCGCGGGCGAGCCGGATCAGGGCACCGACTTGGCCGGGCTGGCGCGCGACGGCGCCGAGAACGGCGAGGACATCGGGCTCACCGTTCGGCTTCAGGGCCGTGGCGGCGAAGGCCGGGATCGCCCGCCCGGCCGGGTCGCAAACGATCCGGAGAGCCGCGAACGGCAACCCGTGCGCCTGCGCGAAGGCAGCTGCCACGTGCGATTCCATGTCGACCGCGGCGCAGGCGGTCGCAGTCCGAAGGGAGGCTTTTGCCGCGACGCTGAGCACGGCGGCATCCACCCCGGCGAGGTCTGCGGTGCGGACCGATACGCCAATTCCCGCGAGGGCCCGTTCCCAGGCGGCCACGATGGCAGGATCGGCCGGGTAGCGTGCCTCGGCGGTGACGATGGCGCTCGCGATCAGGACGTCGCCCGGCTCCAGGTCGGGATCGAGACCACCAGCGATACCGATGCTGACGACCGCGCGGCACTCCGGGGATAGACGATCCGCCAGCATGCGACGCAGGCGTTCGGGATTCCCGCCCGCACCGATGGCAACAACGTCGTCGCCTGAGGCGAGGCGCGCCTCCTTGGCCAGCCCGGTCACGGCGAGTACGGGCTGTGCGCCGGATGCTGAGTTTGAAACCATGCCGTCACCCGACCTGTGTTGCCTTGGCGTTCATCGCTCGGCGCCTTCGGATGCCGGACGGGTCAAGCGAGGCCGGCGATCCGATTCCCGCGTCCCGTTCGATGCTTATCGCTCCCTCATCCCTCTGCGGGTCGCGGGAACTCACCCCTCCGCGCTCTGCAAAGCAGAGCGCGTTTCATTTTGCACAAGCTCGATGGATCTCGGACAGGCTTGCGGTCCGCCGCGGAGGAGAGTGCGACCGTCGGTAGGGGAGGGCGCGATACAGCGGGAGACTCACCCGTTTCGCAGGATCAAGCCCCTGCCCAACGGGCACGCCGTCCAACCCATCGCTGCGCCCATCACATCCCGAAGGCGACCTTGCGGGTGTTGCTGCGCTGGAGGTTCCGGTAGCGGGCCATAGCCCAGAGGGGGAAGAACTTCGGGTAGCCATGATAGCGCAGGTAAAACACGCGCGGGAAGCCGGTTGCGGTGTAGCGCTCCTCGGACCAGAAGCCGTCCGCGCCCTGAGTGCGGGTCAGGTAGTTGATGCCACGCGTCACCGCCGGGTCATCGGCTTCGCCTGCTGCCATCAGGGCGAGCAGCGACCAGGCCGTCTGCGAGGCGGTAGAGTAGCCGGGCTCGAAAGCAGGGTCGATCTTGTAGGACGAGGCGTCCTCGCCCCAGCCGCCGTCCGGGTTCTGGATGCGGATCAGCCAGGCGACCGCCTTGCGGATCTCCGGCGCAGCCGGATCGACGCCGGCGGCGTTGAGCGCGCACAGCACGGACCATGTTCCGTAGATGAAGTTCATGCCCCAGCGGCCATACCAGGAGCCGTCCTCTTCCTGGTCGTTCAGCAGGTAGGTCACGCCGCGATCGAGGGCCTTCGAGCTTTCCCGAGTCTCGCCAAGCTGGGCCAGCATCGAGACGACGCGGGCGGTGACGTCGGCCGTCGGAGGATCGAGCAGGGCGCCGTGATCCGAGAACGGGATGTGGTTGAGGTAATGATGGTTGTTGTCCGCGTCGAAGGCAGCCCAGCCGCCGTCGCTCGACTGAAGACCCTCGACCCACTCGCGCGCGCGGGCGATGGCGTTGCCGTAATCCGGGACATCGGCGACGAGGCGGTGCTGGCGCGTGGCGCGATCCATCGCCATGACGACGACGGCGGTGTCGTCGAGGTCCGGAAAGTGCGGGTTCGCGTATTGGAAAGCCCAGCCGCCGGGACGCACGTTCGGCCGACCGGCCGCCCAGTCGCCCTTGATGTCGAGGACCTGGAGCGGCTTCAGCCAGTCGAGGCCGCGCCGGGCCTGATGTTCGGCATCCGGGCCGCCGGCTTCCAGCAGGGCGTGGCCGGCCAGCGCCGTATCCCAGACCGGTGATAGGCAGGGCTGGACGTAGGCCTCATGCTCCTTGACGACGACGAGCTTCTCGATCGCCTCGCAGGCGATCCGCACTTGCGGATGGTCCGCCGGGTAGCCGAGCACTTCGTACATCAACACGGTGTTGACCATGGCGGGGAAGATTGCGCCGAGGCCGTCGTCGCCGTTCAGGCGCTCGCTGACCCAGGCCACGGCCTTGTCCATCGCGCGCGCCCGGCGCTTCTTCGGGAAGTAGTCCTGGGTGACCTGGAGCATCCGGTCAATGGCCCCGAAAATCGGCGTCCACGGCCAGGTCGCGTGCGGGCTCCCGGGCCAAGTGCGGACGGTCTCAGGCGGAGCGACGAACAGCTCCGGGATGCCGATGCCGCGCGGATTGCGGGCGCGCGGCTTCTTCGCTTGGATCACCAGCATCGGCACGATGACGCAGCGGGCCCAGTAGGAGACCTTGTCGAGGTGGAAGGGGAACCACTTCGGCAGGTGCATGATCTCGACGGGCATCACCGGCACGGCACGCCAGGGCACCTCGCCGTAAAGCGCGAGCAGGAACCGGGTGAAGACGTTGGAATTCGCAGCGCCGCCGCGGGACAGGATGGCCTCGCGGGCGCGGCGCATATGGGGCGCCTCGATCGAGTCGCCACTCATCTTGAGGGCGAAATAGGCCTTCACGCTGGCGCTCATGTCGAACGGCCCATCATGGACCAGGGCCCAGCCACCGTGCTTACCCTGTGTGCGGCGCAGGTAATTGCCGATCTTGTTTTCCAGCTCGGGCGCGATCTCGGTGGCGCGGAACTGGTGGAACATGATGTATTCGGACGGAATGGTCGCGTCGGCTTCGAGCTCGAAGCACAGATGGCCGTCCTCGTGCGACAGCGCCGTCAGGGCCTGGGTTGCGCGCACGACGCCACGATCGACGTCCTCGAGGGAGATCTCCTGCGTTTTCGGGCGCTGCAGCGCCTCGACCTTCCTGTATGCGTCCCGCATCGTCCTCGCCTCACAGGCCGCCCAGGCGGCCGCCTTATCTCACGCCGCGCCGCGCGCTCGTGCTTGTCCGCACGTGTCTGTCCTCTTGGCGAGGGCCAGCGCGGCGGTCGTTCCTGAACGGATGGCTCCCTCGATCGTCGATGGCAGTCCGGTCGCGGTCCAGTCGCCTGCCAGGACGAGATTTTCATGAGCCGTCACGGCGCCGGAACGCCGCGCGGCCTCGGCGGGCGTTGCCGCGAAGGTCGCCCGCTTCTCCTTGACGATCTGCCAGCTTGGCAGTTCGGGTGCAAGTCCGGTCAAAGTTACGATCTCCGACCAGATCTGACGTCCCAAATCCTCGCGCGGCACATCCAAGAGACGATCCGCTCCGCTGATGGTCACGGACAGACGATCCGGATAGGCAAACAGCCACTCCGTGATTCCGTTCACCACACCCAGAATTAACGGCGCACCCGGCGGCGGGACCACAGCAAAATGCGCGTTCACGATCGAACGGTGGCTCTGCGGGGCCGGCAGGCCCGGCAGCAGGTCGCACGCGACCCACGGCGGCAGCGCGACGACGACCGCATCCTCCGGTGCCAGGGTGATGGTTTCGTCGCTGAAGACGAGGCCGTCGATGCGGCCGGCGCCGACGACAAGGCTGCGCAGGCGGTGCCCGAAGCGCAACTCCGTACCCAGCCGGGTGAGATAATCGACGGCGGGATCGACGAAGGCGGCCGACAGGCCACCGACTGCAACGAGGGGCCGGCACGCCTTGCCGCCGGCACCCAGCGTCTCGCGCAGGATGGTGGCCGCAAGACCGGTGTCACTTTCCTTCGGGTCGGTGTTCAGGGCCGCGAGCAGGACGGGGTGCCACAGCCGATCGTAGAGCGTGCCTTCGCAGGTCATGCTCTCGCCGATGGTGCCACCCTGACCCGGCGCCTTGCCGGCCGCTGCCTTCAGGATACCGAGAGGCGCCAGGTAGTCGCGCGCTGCGGTGCCGGGCACCCGGCGGGAGGCCTGAAGCACCCACCACGGTACCCGGCCGGCATTGGGGCGCAGGGTCCAACGCTCGCCGGTCTTCAGGTCGGCGAAGGGAAACGCCGCTTCGTCCGGCCCGGACAAGGCACTCTCCGGGGCGCCGATCGTGCGCATGAAGGCGAGCGCCGAGGTATTCCCCGACAGCAGCAGGTGGTTGCCGTTGTCGATGGTAAGGCCGAGGGTCGGATCGTAGTACGAGCGGCAGCGGCCGCCAGCTTGCTTGGCCGCCTCGTGCACGACGACGCGCGCCCCGCGATCGACCAGCGAGACGCCGGCGGACAGCCCGGCGAGACCCGCCCCGACGACGTGGACCGTTCCCACCATCAGACGATCCCGTGCCGGAGGACGACGCCGAGAAGCGCGAGCTTGCCGGGCTTGACCCGCGCCCGCGGCTTGGCCCATCCCCGGGCCAGGACAGCGTCGAGGTAGAGCCGATAGGCCGCCGCCATCAGGCGCGGCGCCTTGGTGACCTTGCGCGGGCACTTCGCGATGATGTCCCAGGTCTTGGCGTAATGCGCTTCGGCCTCACCGGCCACGGCGATGCAGACCTCGCCGATTCGCGGATGATCGATGGCGGCCTGGGGCGTCGGCGCGGTGAGGCCGATGGCGGCCAGCTTCTCGCGCGGCAGGTACAGGCGATTGCGCGCAGCGTCCTCGTCGATGTCGCGCAGGATGTTGGTGAGCTGGAGAGCGCGGCCCTCGTGATGGGCAAGCGCGATGCCCTCCTGCTCGGACAGGCCGAAGATCCGGACGGACAGGCGACCGACGGCGCTGGCGACCCGGTCGCAATAGAGGTCCAGGGTCGCCTCGTCGGGGGCGATGATGTCTTCGAAGGCATCCATCGCCATGCCGTCGATCACCGCCTGGAAGTCATCGCGCAGGAGGCCGTAGCGGCGGATGGGTACGACGAGGTCTTGCACCCGCGGCGTCGGGCGGCCGGCATAGAGTGCATTGATCTCGGCGCGCCAGCGGTCGAGTTCGGCGGCGCGGACGGGCGCGGGCCCGCCGTCGTCGGCGACGTCGTCGACAGCCCGGCAGAAGGCGTAGACCGCGTACATCGCCGCGCGGCGATCGGGCGGCAGGAGGCGCATCGCCGTATAGAACGAGGACGACTTTGCCGGGAGGGCGTCGACCTGAGGAGACGCGGATTCGGCGGCGGGGGACAGGGTGGCGCTCATGCCCGGCTCTCCCGTGCCACTTTCGCGGCTTGAACCCGCAGCGTTCGGCCGCGCAGGGGACGACGCGCGAGGGTGGTGGCGATGCCGCCGAGCGCGGTCAGCGCGAAGGCGGCTTTGCCGTGGTGCACCTTCTCGCTCAGAGGGTCGCGCTCCATCAGGCCCCGGCACAGCACGACGGCGAGGCGGTGGATCGCAGCGATCTCCAGGCTGAGGCGCAGATCGGCGATGAGATCGGGCAGCACCGCGCCCTCCTCGAGCAGCCCCATGGTGCGCTCCGCCAGTTCCCGGATCGCGCCCCGGAGCGCCGGCGATGCTTTGTCGGCAGACAGCTCCGAGATCGCGGCGCCATGCGCGTCGAGGGTCTCCTGCGGCAGGTAGACCCGATCGATGGCGCGAAAATCCTTCCCGCAATCCTGCAGGTGGTTGATGATCTGAAGGGCGGCGCAGATCGCATCGGACGGCCCCCAGACCACGCTGCGGTTTTCGCCATGCACGTCCAAGAGGAAGCGGCCGACCGGCATGGCCGAGAGGCGGCAATAGGCGATCAGCTCGTTCCAGTCGGCGTAGCGGTTCTTGCGCGCGTCGAGCCGGAAAGCCTCGAGGAGTTCGAGGGCATGCGTTGGGGGAAGCCCGCGCGCCGCCAGTTCCCGCCGCAGGGGCTCGGCAGCCGAATCGGTCGGACGGGTGCCCGTCAGGTCGTCGGCCAGGGCGTCGAGGAGTTCGATCTTCCGCTCCGGATTCAGACCGGTATGATCGGCGACGTCGTCGCCGGCGCGGACGAAGTCGTAGAACGCCAGGATCGCACCGCGATGCTTGGGATGGATCAGGTGCGAGGCGACGGGGAAGTTCTCGTCGCGATAGCCCTTGCCGGTCCGCGCCTCGGTGGCGGTGTGGATCGTCGCGCTCATGGCAGGCGTCCCTCCTGGCGGAACCAGGCGATCGCGTCGGACAGGCCCTGTGCGTAGGGCCGGGCGGTGTAGCCGAGTTCGGCCCGTGCCTTCGCGTCGGAGAAGAACATCCGGTAGCGCGACATCCGGATGCCGTCGATGGTGGCGAAGGGGGCCTTGCCGGTGAACTGCGCGATCTGCTCGGAGACGAAGGCGATCGGGTAGACCACGGCGCGCGGCAGGTTCACGGTCGGGGCTTTGCGGCCGACCATGCCGGCGATGTCGGCCAGCATCTGCGACAGAAGCACGTTCTCTCCGCCGAGGATGTAGCGCTCGCCGGTCCGACCGTGCCGGAGCGCCAGCAGGTGCCCGGCCGCCACGTCGTCGACATGGGCCAGGTTCAGCCCGGTATCGACGAAGGCCGGCATCCGGCCGAGCGCGGCTTCGAGGATGATGCGGCCGGTCGGGGTCGGCTTGACGTCGCGCGGGCCGATCGGAGTCGACGGATTGACGATGACCACGGGCAGGCCGTTGCGGGCCGCCATCTCCTCGACCACGCGCTCGGACACCACCTTGCTGCGCTTGTAGGCGCCGATGGCCGTGCCGGGGGTCAGGGGCCGGGTCTCGTCCGCCGGAGTGCCATCGTCGTGCGGCTTGATGGTGGCGACGCTCGACGTATAGACGATCCGCTCGATGCCGGCGCGTAGAGCCTCTTCCATCAGGATGACGGCACCGTCGCGGTTGGTCGCCACGATCTCTTCCGGATCGGGTGCCCAGAGGCGGTAATCGGCGGCGGCGTGGATAAGGTAGCGCTGCCCCTGGAGGGCCCGTGCGACGGCGGCGCGGTCGCGCATGTCGCCCTCGACGATTTCGACGTCGTTCCAGGTCAGGTTGGTGCGCGGGGAGGTGGCCCGCACCATGATCCGCACGGGAAAGCCTGCCTTGCGGAAGACGTCGACCAGGGCCGCTCCCAGGAAACCGCTCGCACCCGTGATGAGAACCGGGCCGGCATCGAACGGGCCGGAAGGGGTCGCCTGTGGCATTTCTCTCGTAAGGGTCTGAGGATCTTATGCGAGCGCCGGGCCCGAAGCGAACTTCGGACCCATGGATGGCGCGCTTTTGTCATCGAAATCGCTGCCGGACAAGCGCAACGGAGACACACCCGGGCCGCAAAGCCCGGGCAACCGTCATGCGCCGGCAGCGGATCAGGCGAGGCGCAGGCGACCCGACTGCCCGGCCTTCCGTTCGGGCAAGGCGGCCTTGACGGTGTTGAGGATGCCGGCGGCGTCGAGGCCGGCCTCGGCGTACATCGCGTCCGGCGCGTTGTGGTCCTGATAGCTGTCCGGCAGGGTCAGCGTGCGCACCCGCACCCGGCCGGCATCGAGCGCACCGCGCTCGGCCAGCAGATGCAGCACCATGGCGCCGAAGCCGCCCACCGAGCCCTCCTCCAGCGTGACCAGAACCTCGTGGTTCGCCGCCAGGTCCAGGATCATCGCCGCGTCCAGCGGCTTAGCAAAGCGCGCATCCGCCACCGTCACGGCGATGCCCTCCGCCTCCAGCAGGTCGGCCGCCTTCAGCGCCTCGGACAGGCGCGTGCCCAGCGCCAGCAGCGCCACCCGCGCCCCCTCCGGCGCACGCACGATCCGGCC